>NZ_JBITBT010000016.1:0-9852 GCF_044452505.1 Amycolatopsis sp. NPDC051903
GAAGTCTTCAAGGCACTCACCAGCCACAACACCGCCCTGCCAGCCCCGCCACCGGCCGCCGAACCACAAGCGGCTTGACGCATAGGAGCATCGCTTAAGTCCGGAACCCACGCAGCCAAACTTCGCCGGCATGAACCCACGCACGACGCCCACGCGACCGCGACACGCTCTGTGTACAAAACCGCGCGGATGCTAGCTGGGTCCGGCCCATCCTGGGCCGCCCAGGCAACCACCCTCAAGGCGCCAGTCAGGGCACCCGGTAGTCAGCCGCAGCATGTCGGACCCGCCAAAACTCGGGCCCAAGTCCGAACACCACGCGCACGCAACACTGCCGACTCCAACGCTGGGTTCGACCCAACCGTGGGTCGGACCCAGGCAGCCGTCCACAGTCGCGAACAAGATGGCGGCCTGCGGCCATCCGCGACACGTCCGCCTCAGCAACCCTCGGCACGGCTCCGCAGATCGGGCAGCTGAAATTTGGCCGAGCCCAACACTGGGTCGGACCCCATCAGCCATCCACAGCACTCGGCGGCCGGAAGCGGCGGGGTGGGTCGGACCCATCGCCAGGTCAGACCCACCCGCCTGTCCACAGCTGGCCGAAAACGAGGAAACCCGAGCTCTCCCCCTGTGGACAGCCCGGGTTCCTCGCGAAGCGCCGGCAGGTCAGGCGGCGCAGGTCTGGTTCGTGGCGCGGACGTCGACGCTCGACACGGAGCCGTCGTCGGTGAGGGTGAAGTGGTAGGCGCCGTCGCCGGTGGGGGCGACGAGGCCGTCCGACGAGGTGGCCGTGTCGGGGTAGGCGGCGGTGACGTCTTCCTTCGCCGACCCCGCGCCGACGCCCTCCGGGGTGTGGGCGGCGCCGTCGGGCTTCACCACGACCACGCCCTCGTCCCCTGACACCACCGCGGTCGCGGCGGGCACACCGTCACCGGCGACGTCGTAGTACGTGCAGCCCGCCGACTCCTTCACCGGCGTCAACGTCAGCCCCTGGTCGGTGAGCTGTTGCTCGGTCATCCCCAGCTTCACGTTGCCGAGCCCATCGGCCGTCAGCAGCGGTCCCTTCGTGACCTTCGCCGGCGTCGACCGAGGCGGCGGAGGCACGGGCGCGTGGGACTTGCGTGGCGCAGACGCCGGCGCGCCCACCGAAGCCGGCGGCTCCTGAGTCTGCGGCCCCGGCGCCGGCGCCCCCACCGAATCCTTTGGCGAGGCCGACGAAGACGGCGACACGTCTGTCACCGTCAACGAAGACGCGGTCAGATCGGCCGTCCCGGTGGCCGCCTGGAACTTGACCACCGCGAGCCCACCCGACACCACCGCCAGCGCGCACACCGCACCGGACGCCGAGATCAGCACCTTCCGCCGCTGCCGACGTCGCCGGGCTCCCGCCACGATCGCGGGCGCTGCATCGGACGCCGCTTCGACGCCAAGCCGCTCGTCGGAGAAGAGGGCGCGGAGCCGCTGTTCGAGCTCATCCTCGGAGACGTTCAACCCGCTGCGCTCCCTTCCCCGTGCTTCAGCTTCGTCCGCAACGAAGCGATGGCCTTGCTGGCCTGGCTCTTCACCGTCCCCTGGCTGACCCCCAGCGCTTCCGCGATCTCGGCCTCGGACAGTCCTTCGTAGTAACGCAGCACGACCACCGCGCGTTGCCTCGGCGGCAGATTTCGCAGCGCCTGCCACAGCGGCTCGTGCTCGAACGGGTCCGCGGGCGCGCACTGGCTCGTCTCCGGCAGGTCCGCGACGAGGTTCTCGCGGCGCGTGCGTCTCCAGCGGCTGACGTGGGCGTTGGCCATCGAACGCCGCGTGTACGCGAGCGGGTCGCCGGTCTTCTGCTGCACGTACGACCACCGCGCGCCGATCTTTTCGAGCACGGTCTGCACGAGGTCGGCGGCGTCGTGCGGGTTGCCGGTGAGGGCGTGGCCGTAGCGCAGCAGCCCGGGGAGGCTGGACTGCACGAAGTCGGCGAAATCGGTGAACACCCTGGGCTCGGGCACGGCCCGGGCGCCCGCCACCCACGCCGGATCTCCGCCCGCGATGACAGGTGCCGCTGCCGTCACCGTATCGCCCCCTCCCCGGATGGGATCGCCGAGCACCGCGTCCTCGTCATCCCCCACACGCATGGCAGCCCCCCGCAGGTTGTCCGGCCGTCACCACTACTTTCCGCGACGGGTCGAGCAGCTCAGCGCACAGAGAGTGACTCAGGCAGCTTCAACGAACCGTCCGTGCCAGCTGGGAAATCGTGTACCGACGCCACAGCGTTTCGCGAAATCGGCCCGTAAACGTGGGGGAACAAGATTCCGTCGGGGTGCGGCGGGGCGCCCTCTTCCCAGACGACGCGCGCGTCGACCTTCACCGGGTCGATCTCGAGCAGCAGGAGGTCGGTGCGGCCGCGGTACAGGGCGTTCGCCGGCAGCGACACCGTGCCGGGGTCCGAGCAGTGGATGAACCCGATCTCGTCGAGCGACGGCGCGCGGTACTCGCCGTCTTCGGGGATCGCGGCCCACTCGTCGCGGGAGCAGATGTGGAGGATCACGGCCGCGATCGTCTCATCGCTGGGTCCGACCCAGGTAACGGATTACCCAGCTCTGCGCTGTGGAAGTTCGAGACCGAACTTCCACAGCGCGAGAGCGGGGTCAGCGGATCGTGAGCTGGCGTCCGATGAGACCGTCGCGGGCGCGCCGCTCGGCGGCGTTCAGCGGCTCGGTGTCGAGGGACTTCAGCGCTTCCTCGAGGCGGGCGCCGAGCTGGTCCTTGGGCTCGGCCCACTCCCGGGCGTGGGCCTCGGGGTCGAGGTCCCACACCGGGACGAGCAGGCCGTGGGCACGGAACGAGCCAGCGTAACGCGTGCCCTCGCCGAGGCCCAGCGTGCCGGCCGCCGACAGGCGCGCAAGCGCTTGCAGCAGCAGGTTCTCCGGCTCGGGGCGGACCCAGCGCAGGTGCGCCTTCTCACCGGCGAGCACCCAGTACGCACCGGCGCCGAGGCGGTCGGTGGGCATGATCGCGGCGTTCGCGCGCTCGAGCGACACCGCGACGTCACCACTGGCGTCGGCGTCGTCCGGCAGCCACCAGCCGAAGTCGCTGTGGAGCTCGACCTCGAGTTCGGCGGCCGGGACGAGCAGGTCCTGCAGGCGGTTGTGCTCGTCCGCGTCGGTGGGCGAGGTGGTGTCCGGCACGGACAGGACGTCGCCGGGCTGGGCGTCGAGCACCCAGCGCAGCGCGCGGCCGAGGTCGCGGCTGATGTCCGACGAGCGCGTCTGCACCTGCAGGCCGAGGTAGCGCTCCCCGTCGGAGCGGACGAACGCCGCGGCCGCCATGGGCAGCACGGTGGCGAGGGTGACGTCGCCGCCTTCGGCGAGCGTCAGCTTCGCCGTGGCCGACGGGACGAACTCGCGCAGCGCGATCAGCTCCGGCTCGGCCGCCAGGCCCTCGAAGGGCTGGCCGACGAAGACGTCGCGCACCTTCGGCTTGCGGTCCGGCTTGGGACCCTTCTTCCGCGCGCCCTTACCCACTTCAGCCTCCTCAAAGCTCGACGCCAGACGCTATCGAAGCGGGGGCCGCGAGGGACGCCCGGGTTAGAGTCGGCGCGTGTTCGACGCTGCCGATCCCGCCTTCCTCGCCGACCCGTACCCGGCGTTCGCCGCGCTGCGCGCCGAGGGCGAGGTGCACCACCACGATGGGCTCGACCTAGCGATCACGGTCTCGCACTCCGCGGCGGCCGCCGTTTTGCGCCACCGCGGGCTGGGCCGGATCTGGACGGACGCGCAGCCGCTCGAGCGGTTCGCGTCGTTCAACCTGCTGCACCGCAACTCCCTGCTCGAGAACGAGCCGCCGGCCCACACGCGGCTGCGGCGCGTGATCGCGGGCGAGTTCGGGCGCGGCCACGTGCAGCGGCTGCGGCCGATGGTGGCGCGCCTGGCTTCGTCCATGGTGGACACCCTGGCGGGCAAGATCGCCGCCGACGGCAGCGCCGACCTGCTCGAACACCTCGCGCAGCCCCTGCCGGTGGCCGTGATCGCGGAGTTGCTCGGCATCCCCGTCGAGGACGGGCCGCGGCTCGTGGCGTGGAGCAACGCCATCGTGAAGATGTACGAGTTCGGCCTGCCGGAGGCCAGCCGCGACGCCGCCGAGCAGGCCGCGGCCGACTTCGTGGCCTACCTGCGCGACGTCGTGAGCGGCACGCCCGGCGGGATCGTGGCCGATCTGGTGGCGAGCGAGCTGACGCCCGACGAGGTCGTGGCCACCGCGGTGCTCCTGTTGATGGCCGGCCACGAAGCGACGGTGAACGTGATCGGCAACGGCGTCACCGCCCTGCTCACGCACCGCGCGCAGTGGGAGCAGCTTGTGTCCGACCCAACGTTGCTCGACTCGGCTGTGGAAGAACTGATCCGGTTCGACGCGCCGCTCCAGCTGTTCGAGCGGACCGCCACCGAAGCTGTGGACATCGCGGGGTACCGGGTCGAGCGTGGCGCGAAGATCGGCGCGCTGCTCGGGGCGGCCGCGCGGGATCCGAAGGTGTTCGACGAGCCGGACACGCTGGACATCGGCCGGTCGCCCAACGCCCACCTCGGGTTCGGGATGGGCATCCACTACTGCGTGGGGGCGCCGCTGGCTCGGGTCGAGATCGCGGCGGCGTTGTCGGCGTTGTCCACAAGGCTTCCGGGGCTGCGGCTGGCCGGCGAGCCCAAGCGGCGGCCGGAGTTCGTGATCCGGGGGCTGCGGACGTTGCCGGTGACGGCCTGATCGATTACCGGAGACCGGCGAAGAGGTCGTCTTCCGCCGTGGCCGGGGTGCCGTTGACCAGGTGGTAGTCCTCCCACGGCCAGGTGGCGCGTTCGAGGTCGCGGTCGTGGCTGAAGAACGGGTGGGCCGGGTCGGTCTGGGTGGCGTGGGCCTTGAGCGCGCGGTCGCGGGTGGCGAAGTGCTGCTCGCAGCGGATGCGCGTGGTGACGGGGAGCCGGTCGGGCGGCAGCTCGTCGAGGACGGGACCCATCCGGGATTCGAGACCGGCGGCTTCCGTCGCGTCGTGCATGGCCTGGAACCACGCGCGGCTGAGGGTGGCGAGGTAGTAGAGCTTGCGCGGGGCGCCGTCTTCGGTCACGTCGAAGGCTTTTCTGGTGACGTCGTGGGTCCGGATGTGATCGGGGTGTGGATAACCGCCGGTTTCGTCGTAGGTGATCACGACCTGTGGACGGAATTCGCGCAGGAGCTGTGTGAGCGGCCTGGCTGCGTCCTCTATGGACAGTGTGGCGAAGGAACCGTCGGGCAGGGGCTGGTTCAGGCCGGAGTCGACGTGGCCGAGGAACTGGTGGCGCACACCGAGGATCTCCGCCGCGGCCGCCATTTCGCGGCGCCGGATGGCGGGCAGGTCCCTGTGGACAGCCGGGGTGTCGAACGCTGGGTTGAGCACATCTCCGCGTTCGCCGCCGGTGCACGTGGCCACGAGGACGTCGACGCCCTCGGCCGCGTACTTGGCGAGCGTGGCGGCACCCTTGCTGGATTCGTCGTCCGGGTGCGCGTGGACGGCGAGCAGGCGGAGGGTCATTTTCCTGGTCCTTTCGGGAAGAGGGCGGCGGGGACGAGGCCGAGCGCGGACAGGCCGAGCGCCCACGTGAACGCGACGGCGAACGAGTTCGCGTGCAGAACGGCCACGAGCAGCGCGGTGCCGAGCGAGCCGCCGATGCGGTTGACGACGTTGATCGCGGCGGCCGCACGCGGGATTTTGCGGCGGGGCAGGGAGGTGTAGAGCATCGTCATGCCGGGGGTGGTCGTGGCGCCGAGGCCGAGGCCCCTGATGAAAAGCGACGCGGTGAGCAGGGCCGGGCTGGGTGCGTGGTCGAGCTGGGTGAAGGCGATCGTGCCCAGCAGCGACAGGCCGATGCCGGTGAGCATGGTGGTGCGGGGCCCGAGCTTTTCGAGGATTTTCCCGCCGGCGAGCAGGGCCGTGGCGGACCCGAGCGCTTGTGGCGCGAGCAGCAGGCCGGCGGTGAGGGCGGTGGCGTGCTCAGCCTGCTCGTAGTAGAGGGGCAGCAGGAGCATCGAGCTGTAGAGGGACGCACCGAGGAGGAACGTGCTCGCGCTGGCGAGTGCGAAGGGCTTGTGGGAGAACAGGTTCAGGTCCAGCAGGGGCGCGGCGGCTCGGCGGGCGTGGAGGCCGTAGGCGACGAGGAGGACCGCGCCGGCGATCGCGAACGGGGTCGCGCCGGCGGCGAGCCCGTAGCCGAGGGCGGCGAGGCCGGGTGGGAGGAGGAAGAGGCCGCGGACGTCGAGAGGTTCGCGCGGGGCTGTGGAGGCAGAGTTGTTGTCCGCAGATGGGCTCGATGGTTCGGGTGGGGCTGTGGATGGAGTGCCGTTGTCCACAGGTGGGTTCGGTGGTTCGTGCGGTTCTGTGGATGAAGTGTCGTAGTCCGGACGCGCGATCGGCGGAACTGTGGATGGGGTGCGGTTGTCCACAGGGGCCGGCCGGTGGGCTGGACTGGTGGTGGCGAACGCTGGTTGGCTGGGTTCGATCCGCGGTGCCCGGCCGGGCAGGATGCGCGAGCCGAGCGCGAGGGTGGCGAGGCCGAGCGGGACGACGCCGAAGAAGAGCCAGCGCCAGCCGAAGCCTTGGATGAGCGCGCCGCCGAGGAGAGGGCCGAGGACAGGCGCCACGGTGGCCGGCAGGGTGACCACGCCGATCATCCGCGCGAGCTTCGGGCCGGCGGACCGCGCGAAGAGCGCTTGGCCGACGGGCTGCATCAAACCGCCACCGAGGCCGTGGAGGGTGCGGAAGAGGATGAGGGCCGGCGCGGACCAGGCGAAGCCGCACAGGAGGGTGCCGGCGGTGAAGAGCGTGACGGCGCCGAGCCAGACCGCCTTGCCGCCGAAGCGGTCTGTGAGCCAGCCGGACAGCGGGATCGTGAGCGAGGCCGCGAGCAGGTAGGCGCTGGACACCCACTGGACCGTCGTGAGCGGGCTGCCCAGGTCGTGGGCGATCGTGCCGATGCCGACGGACACGATCGTCGCGTCGAGGATCGACAGCACCGCGCCCATGATCAGGACGCCGCCGAGGCGCCAGAGGGCGGCGTCGCCCGGGTCGGCTGTGGATGGTTTCGGGTGAGTTTTCATCGGGTCCCCAGTTGGTTAGGTCGAACCTGAGATTAGGTCGGACCCAATTAGTAGGTCAAGCCTAAAAATAGGTCGAACCTAGTAAGATGTCGGCATGAGCCTGAGAGAACAGAAGAAGCTGGAGACCCGGCAGAACATCTCGCACGCGGCGACGCGGCTGTTCATCAAGCGGGGGTTCGAGGTGGTGACGATCGCGGACGTCGCGGAGGCGGCGCGCGTCGCGAAGATGACCGTGACGAACCACTTCGGGCGCAAAGAGGACCTGGTCTTCGACATCCGGAACGACTTCGTCGACTGGCCGGTGAACCTGGTGCTCGCGGACCCGTCGGTGACGCCGTTCGCGGCGGTGCGGCGCGGGTACTTCGCGGCGCTCGAGGAGCGGAGTGCGCTGCTGGGGTTCGCGGGGATCGAGTTCGTGCGGATGGTGCGGGAGAGCGCGACCCTGGTGTCCGCGCTCGCGCAGATGCACATCGACCGTGAGCGTGCGCTGGTCGCCGAACTGGTCGAACTCGACCGGCGCGACGAAATCCTGCCGCGCGCCGCGGGCGCACACCTGACGTCCGTCCTGCGGCTCCTGTTCGACGACGTCTGGGACCTCACCTACGCCGGCGTCGAGCCAGACGCCCTGGCGTCGAAGGTGCACACCGCGGCGACGAAGGCGTTCGCCCAACTGGAGCCGGCACTCGGCTGACGGTCAGCGAACCGCACTGGTCGGAACGCACGCGGGCCGTGGGTTCGCCAGCTGAGGGCTGGCCACCCGGACCTGACGCGAATCCGGAGGTGACGACCGGCGAAGGAGACTCGGCCGCGAGGTCAGCACTCGATCGACGTGACGACCGCGGCCGAAGAACGCGGGCCGGACGACGAGCGAGACCGTCCGCCGGAGCTGGCGCTCGGCTGACGGTCAGCGAACCGCGATGGTCGGAACAGGCGGGCGCCGGACGGCCGATGGGGCGGCCACCGCCGCGGGTCGAAGCGAATCGGGCAGCCGACGACCGCCGAATCGGTCGCGGGCCCAGGGAGCGACCGATACTCCGCCGGCGGTCGAGGCACATGGGTCCCGCGACGAGGGACCGCGGCGAACGCTGTGGCGCTGAGGCCAGCGGGCTGGACCGACCGGCTGATCGGTGGAGCACAGACGAGATCCAAGTCGCCAGCGAGCCGCGCCGACCGGCGCACGAGTACCGGCCGGAACGCACGGGCGAACCGGCCGGCCACCGAGGAGCCGGAGCGAATCCCGCAGCCGACAGCCAGCGGATTCTGAGCGAGCGGCGATCAGCGAGCAGCGCCGACGGGGCGGGCCGTGTGGAGTTCCGGGGCGGGGGCGCCGTCGACTTTGAGGACGCGGAGGGTGCGCAGGCGGTCGGGGGCGATGGGCATGAGCAGGTCGGAGAAGCGGCGGATGACGAGGGCCGTGAGGATGGCCAGGGCGGCGGCGGTGACGTCGGTGATCGCGACGAGGACGACGCTGTCGGCCATGGCCTGGACGCCCGGGCGGAGGCGCCAGACGACCGTGACGGCCAGCATGACCCAGTTGACGATCCACGCGGCCCACCAGAGGAGGACCAGGCGCGACGGCTTGGGGCGGTCGTCGCGGGGGCGGCGGAGGATGGAGTGCTCCAGCTCGCTGACCACGGACAGCGCGAGCGGCAGGTTCGCGATCGGCACGAGCACGCCCACGAGCACCTGCCAGACGGGCCGCGCGGGCTCCACTCCGGACTCGTCGGCGGCCGCGTGGCGCGCGACGATCAGCCACCACACGGACAGGCCCGCCGGCAACAGCGACAGGATCGTGGTGAGCAGCCCGGCGGTGACGACGAACGCGTCGGAGAAGCCGACGACCGACGTGCTCAGTGCGGAGTCGCGGCTCTGCACCAGGAGGGCGTAGCGCCAGACCTCCGAGCCCGCAGCGGCGAGCGCGAGGATGGCGAACGCCCAGAGGATCGTGCCGAGGCTCTGCGCCAGGACCGGGATCCGGTCGATCGGCCGCACCTCGCCGGACGCCGTGCCAGGCACCGCAGTCGGGCGGCGCCAGACGAGGTTCGGGAAGCCCCAGCGCGGCGGGACGGGGTAGGAGGGCGGGCCGTCGTACGGCTTGGCCGCCACCGCGCGACGCCGGGGCACCGCGCCGGGCGGCGGCGAGGCGACCCACTTCAGCCGTGGGCGTGGGCGTTGCTGCCGCGGGGCCGGGTAGTGGGTCGACGGGTCGGCGCCGGTCCGGTGGACCTGCCCCTGCGGCGCCGCGGTGAACGGCTGCGGCGACGGCGGTGTGAACGGCGGGTACTGCACTTGCCCGCCAACCGGGGCCCGCCCGAGGCCGGCCGGCGTGGCGCCGTGGGGCTGGGCGTACGGATTGCCGCCCTCGGGCCCCGCGCCGAAACCGTTCGGCGGCTGCTGGCCGGCGCCCGGCGGGGTGTGAGGACCGCTGTCGGGGCCTGCGCCATAACCGTTCTGCGGGTGGCCAGCGTACGGGTTGCTCTGCGGACCTGCGCCAAAGCCGTTCTGCGGGTGCCCCGCACCAGGCGGGGCATACGGATTTCCGCTCTCCGGTGCGGCGCCGAAACCGCTTTGGGGCTGCTGGTTAACGCCCGGCGGGGCATACGGATTGGCGCCCTCGGGCCCGGCGGCGAAACCGTTCTGCGGGTACTGAGCACTGCCGGACGCGGCGTGAGGGTTGCCGCTGTCGGGCGCGGCGAAGCCGTTCTGGGGGTGTTGGGCAGCGCTGGGCGAGGTGTGCGGGTTGCTCTCGGG
>NZ_JBITBT010000016.1:9950-182891 GCF_044452505.1 Amycolatopsis sp. NPDC051903
GGTCCGTCGCCACGAACGTTCTGCGGGTACTCGCCGCCGGCGGGCGCCGAGTACGGATTGCCACCGGCGGGCGCGGCGAAGCCATTCTGCGGGTCCTGGCCGACGCCCAGCCCGGCTGGCGGATTGCCACCCTCAGGGCCGGCACCGAAACCGTTCGGCGGATGTTGGGCAGCGCCGGGCGCCGAGTACGGATTGCTCTCGGGTCCGTCGCCACGAACGTTCTGCGGGTACTCGCCGCCGGCGGGCGCCGAGTACGGATTGCCACCGGCGGGCGCGGCGAAGCCATTCTGCGGGTCCTCGCCGACTCCCGGCCCGGCATACGGATTGCCGCCCTCGGGGCCGGCGGCGGAACCGTTCGGCAGGTGCTGAGCACTGCCGGACGGCGGAGCGTACGGGTTGCCGCTGTCGGGCGCGGCGAAGCCGTTTT
Organism: Amycolatopsis sp. NPDC051903; assembly: GCF_044452505.1. Lineage (NCBI taxonomy): Bacteria > Bacillati > Actinomycetota > Actinomycetes > Pseudonocardiales > Pseudonocardiaceae > Amycolatopsis > Amycolatopsis sp. NPDC051903. Next base: position 10,378 of record NZ_JBITBT010000016.1, read on the forward strand.
GGGGGTGCGCGCCGGCGCCGGGGCGCGCGTACGGGTTGTTGGGGTCGGCGTCGAAGCCGTTCGGCGCGGGCGGCGGGGCGTAAGGGACCGCAGTCTCAGGCCCGGCGTCGGAGTCGTCGTCCGGGGTCGGGGCGTCGAAGCCGGGGACCCAGCCGTCCGGGGCGGATTCGGGAGAAGCCGCAGACTCAGGGCCGCGCCAAGGTGGGTACTGAGGCCAGCCCGGCCCGCCGGAGCCGGGCGGGCCCGGGGTGCCGGGAGGGACGGGGGGCTGGCCTGAGTGCATCCGTCAGATGACCTCGGGTTCGGTGTCCGGGTGGTCGCTCACCATGGGGCGGCCCTCGTGGGCCCAGGAGCCCATGCCGCCGGCGACGTTGACGGCGTCCCAGCCGCTGGCGTTCAGCCAGGCCGTCGCGCGGGCGGAGCGGCCGCCGCTGCGGCAGATGACGTAGACGGGCTGGTCGTCGGGGAACTCGGAGAGTTCGTCGACGCGCGCGGGCAGTTCGCCGAGCGGGATGTGCTTCGCGCCGGGCGCGTGGCCGGCGGCCCATTCGTCGTCTTCGCGGACGTCGAGCAGGGGGATGCTGTCCTTCGGCAGGTCACGGACCTCGGCCGTCGGCAGTTCAGCGGGGCTCACCACAGTTCCATGCTCCCATGTCCAGGCGTTGTACGCGTGTGAGGAAGACGCTAGTGCCCGTACTCGGCACGCAGCTCCGCGGCCAGCGGATCCAGCTTCCGGTGCGCGAAGCGCGCGTACAGCGCGGTGATCACGAACGTCGTCACGAACTGCGCCAGCCCGAGCACCAGCCCGACCGTGATGTTGCCCCACAGGCGCACGCTCATGAAACCGTGCGCGTAATCGGCGAGCAGCACGTACAGCAGGTACCAAGCCAGGAACGCCGCCGACATCGGGAACACGAACCCGCGCAGGCGACGGCGCAGCAGGCGGAACTCGGGCGTCGCCTGCACGAGTTCCCAGTCGATGTCGGCTTCGGTGCGCTCCACGGGCGGCCCCTTCCGTCAGGACGATCTTCCGCCCCGGAAAGGCTGACGCGGACCCGTCGGATCGGGTGATGAGCCCCTGACCCACAGTTACTTGCGGTGCCGCCCACGTCCGGCGCGCGCTCGGTCCTCCGCCTGGCCGAACCGCGCGACGGCGCGGTCGCGCATCAGGCCCAGCGGATCGGGGGCGTGCAGCCGCAGCATGATGTCGTTGACGAGTTCGGGCCGGCCGTAGCGCGTTACGCGGCTGACCAGGTACGTCACGAGGAACGCCGCCGGCACGGAGATCAGGCCCGGCTGGCTCGTGTACCAGGGCGGGGAAAACCCGACGTAGCCGCTCGCGATGTCCACGCCCAGCGCCGTCAGCACCAGACCGCCGCCGACGACCATGCCCGCGAGCGCACCCTGCCAGCTCAGCTTGCGCCACCAGATGCCCAGCAGCAGCAGCGGGCTGAACGTCGACGCGGCGAGCGCGAACGTCAGCCCGATCGACAGCGAGATGTCCTCGGTGCGCAGCAGGAACGCCAGCCCCAGCGGGCACAGCGCCACGATCGCCGTGCCCACGCGGAAGTCCTTCACCCGCCCTGGCAACAGGTCCGTGGACACGACGCCGGCCACGCTCACCAGCAGTCCCGACGAGCTCGACAGGAACGCGGCGAACGCACCCGCCGCCACCACCGCCGCGAGGATCTGGCCCGCGACTCCCGGCAGCATCGCCGACGGCAGCATCAGCACGGCCGCATCGGTTTTGCCCGTGAGCAACAGCTGCGGCACGTACATCCGCGACAGCGCGCCCAGCATCGTCGGGAACAGGTAGAACAGCCCGAGCAGCAGCAGCACGTGGACGGTCGTGCGGCGCGCGGCCTTCCCGTCCGGGTTCGTGTAGAAGCGCACCAGCACGTGCGGCAGGCCCATGGTGCCGAGGAACAGCGCGAAGATCAGCGAATACGTCTGGAGCAGGTCGGTGATCTTGCCGGACGCGGGGTGCAGCCACGCGTCGTTCGTCGCCGGGGCGTCGCTGATCACCGGCACCTGCGTGCCCGCGGCGAAGCGGAGCGTGGTGCCCTGCTCGACCGTGTGCGGGATCAGCGGCGACCAGCGCGCGACGCCGCGCGCGGGCCCGTCGTCGATGCGGCCGTCGGCGTAGAAGTAGGTCTCGGTGGTGACCTTCACGGTCACGTCGGTCTGCACCGACACCGTCGTGTCCTGGGTGAACACCGGCGGCGCCGGCGAGCCCAGCGCGCGCGGGCCGCCCGGGCCGCCGCCGGAGAAGAAGACCAGGCACAGGATGAACGTGGGCACCGAGATCGCGAACAGCTTGAGCCAGTACTGGAAGGCCTGGACCACGGTGATCGCGCGCATGCCGCCGGCGATCACGTTGACCCCCACCAGCACCGTGACGACGACGGCGCCCACCCAGGCGGGCACGGGCAGGATCGTCGCGAGCGTCAGCCCCGCGCCCTGCAGCTGCGGGACCATGTACAGGATCCCGATGAACACCACGAACGCCGTCGCGAAGCGGCGCAACCCGAGCGACCCGAGCCGCGCCTCCACGAAGTCCGGCAGCGTGTACGCGCCCGAGCGGCGCAGCGGCGCGGCGACGAACAACATCAGCGCGAGGTACCCGGCGGTGAACCCGATCGGGTACCAGGTCGCGTCGGCGCCTTCCTTCAGCACGATGCCCGCGACGCCGAGGAACGACGCCGCCGACAGGTACTCCCCAGAAATGGCCGCGGCGTTGCGGCGCGAACGGACCGTTCGCCGGGCGACGAGGAAGTCGTGCGTGCTGGTGGCCGAACGCGAGGAGCGGTACCCGAGGTAGTACGTCGCGAGGGCGACCAGCACGATGCCGGTCAACGCCCACGGGTTCAGCTGCACGGCTGGAATCCTCGCACGAGCGTGCGGTCCGCTGGTGCCCGCTACCGGGGCGTTTCGGGACGCGCGCTCAGTTTTCGATCATGTCCACGAAATCGCGTTCGTGGCGTTCGGCGAGCCGGTTGTACCAGAGGCCGACGGCGAACAGGAACGGGAACGGCAGCAGCCCCAGCACGAGCCACGGGATCGGGATGCCGATCACGGTGAACCGCGCGACGCCGGGCAGCAGGTAGAACAGCACCGGCATCGAGCCGAGGACTCCGAGCACGAGCAGCGCCAGCAGCACGGCCGTGCGCAGCTGCACCTTCACCAGGTCGCGGATCAGCAGCTTCCCCCAGCTGGTCTGCTCCTCCAGCTCGATGCGCGCCCGCATCCGGCCCGCCGACTGCTTCGGGTCGGCGAGCACGACGCGCTGGCGCTTCGGCCGTTCGTGCGCGGGTTCAGCCGCGCGCAGCGGCTTCGGCGCCGGCGGCACCGGCTCCACGACCGCGCTGTCCTCGGGTGGTTTGCCCAGCGTCGGGTCCGGTTTGCGGACGCCGTTGGCCAGGCGGTGGTACGGGTCGTCGGGTGAGGACACGACGTCAGCCGCCGCGGCCGGAGCCGACGAGCCGGTCCTTCAGCGCCCGCGTGTGCCGACGGCTGACCGGCAGCACCTTCTCTTCGTTGCCGATCACGACCTGGTAGCCGCCCTGCCCCATGCGCAGCTCCGTGATCAGCGGCAACGCGACCAGGAACGACCGGTGGATGCGGACGAACCCGGCCTTCTCCCAGCGTTCCTCGAGCTGCGCCAGCGGGATGCGCACGAGGTGGCTGCCCTCGGTGGTGAACAGCCGGGCGTAGTCACCTTGCGCCTCCACCCAGCGCACCGACGAGCGCGGGATGAGCTTGGTCGTGCCGGCGAGTTCGACCGGGATGACCTCGTCGTCGTTCTTCACCGGCCCGGCCGGGCTCTGCCCCTGCGGCGGCGTGGCGGCCACGGTCAGCTTCTCGCGCACGCGCGCCACGGACCGGTCGAGGCGGTCCTGCTGGAACGGCTTCAGCACGTAGTCGACGGCACCGAGGTCGAACGCGTTCACTGCTTCCTCGGCGTGGCCGGTGACGAACACCAGGATCGGCGACGGGTTCATCGCCGCGATCACCCGGGACATCTCCATGCCGGACAGGCCGGGCATGTCGATGTCGGCGAACACCGCGTCGACCGTCGGCAGGCCCTGCGCGCGCCGGGCCACGAGCTCCGGGTCGTCGTGGGAGAACAGCCGCAGTGCGTCGGAGGCGTCCGACGCGCTGAAGACGCGGTGGACGTGTGGGTTGTTCCCCAGGCCGTGGGTCAGTTCGTCGAGCCCGTTCAGCTCGTCGTCCACTGCCAGGACGATGAGCCTTCGGGTGTCTTCATGAGCACTCACAGTGAGTCGCATCCTGCCGATTGCCGAGTGCGATGTCCAGCCCCGTCCCGGTCATCCGCCCGTCGGGGAACGACCTCGCCCCCGTTTGCCTCAACGGCGATCACGAGCGGGGCACAACCACGCGGCCAACGGGGTGAAACCGGCTGTTCGCGGCTCACAACCCGAAGCGGGCCCACGCGGCCTTGGCGCTCACCGCGTCGAGCACCGCGCTGGCCGCCGCGGGCGCGCCGATGCCCAGGCGGGCGAGCAGCGGCTTCTTGGGCTCGGCCACGGAGATCTCGGCGTCCGGGTACCGCTCGGTGACGATCTGGCGCAGCGAGCCCAGGCCGTCGACCAGGCCGAGGTCGAGCGCCTTCTGCCCGAGCCAGACGTCGCCGGTGAACAGGTCTTCGGTGTCGATCAGCCGGCCGCCGCGGCGTTCCTTGACCCACTCGACGAACAGCTCGTGGAGCTGGCTGTGCATCCGCTTCAGCCATTCGACGTCTTCGGGCTTCTCCGGGCTGAACGGGTCGAGGCGCGATTTGTTGACGCCCGCCGTGTGCAGGCGGCGTTCGATGCCGAAGCGCTCGAGCAGGCCGGTGAACCCGAAGCCGCCGCTGATCACGCCGATGGACCCGACCAGCGACGTGCGGTGGGCGAAGATCTCGTCGGCCGCGCACGCGAGCCAGTAGCCGCCGGACGCCGCGACGTCCTCGGCGAAGGCGAGCACGGGCACGTTCTTCTCGTCGGCCAGCTGGCGGATGCGCTCCGCGATCAGGCCCGACTGCGTCGGCGCGCCGCCGGGCGAGTTGATCAGCAACGCCACGGCCTTGAGCCGGTCGTGGCCGAACGCCCTGGTCAGCGCCGACTCGACGGCCGCGAGGTTGATCGAGCCACGCGCCAGCGGCGACGGCGTCGGGGTGATCACGCCGTGCAGCTTCACCACGGCGACCACGTCCTTGCGTTCGACGCGGTCACCGAGCACGGGCAGGCGGGACGTCAGCTTGTCGGCAACGCTCATGACGCCAGGCTAGCCAGTTCAGAGCGCCGGCAGCATGCCCGAACGCGATCCGTTCACACCGTTGTGCTCGACCTCGTTCTCGGACTCGCCCTGCGGCGGCACGTCGGCGGAGTAGTCGGGCATGTTGGGGCGCACGCCGAGCTTGAACTTCGGCACGCGCAGCGTCACCTTCATGCCGGCGCCGGGCGCGGTGTCCACGGTGAGCGCGTAGTCCTCGCCGAACACCTGGCGCATGCGCTGGTTGATGTTGCCGAGGCCGACGTGGGCGCCGGTGCGGTGCGCGTTCTTCAGGTCGGTGAGCGCGCGCGGGTCCATGCCGATGCCGTCGTCCTCGACGCTGATCAGCGCCTCGGTGCCGTAGTCCTGCGCGATCACGGTGACGCAGCCGCCGCTGGGCTTGCTGGCCAGGCCGTGTTTCACCGCGTTCTCCACGAGCGGCTGGATGATCAGGAACGGCACGACGACGCTGAGCACCTCGGGCGCGATCTTCATCCGCACCTCGAGGCGGCCGCCGAAGCGGGCGTTCTCGATCGTGAGGTAGCGGTCGATGTTGCGCAGTTCTTCGGCGAGCGTGGTGTACATGCCGGACGTGCGGAACGAGTAACGCGTGAAGTCGGCGAAGTCCTGCAGCAGCTCGCGCGCCTCTTCGGGGTCCGTGCGGATGAGCGCGGAGATCGTGTTGAGCGCGTTGTAGACGAAGTGCGGCGAGATCTGCGCGCGCAGGGCCTTGATCTCGGCCTGGTTCAGCTGGTTGCGCGACTCCTCGAGGCGGGCCAGCTCGAACTGGGTGCAGACGAACTGCGCCACGGCCTCGGCCATCTGCACGAGCTTGCCGCGCGTGCGCCCGACGACGATCAGCGTCGCCTCCGCACCGCCCTCGACCAGGATCGGCACGATCGCGGCCGTTTTCATCTTGCAGGTGCCGCGGTGGTTGCACGGCAGCTTGTTGTGGTCGGCGACGGCGCGGCGGTGCTTGCGCAACGCGGTGCCGATGTCCTCGACGAGGTCCAGGTAGTGGTCCGTCGCCTCACCGGCCCACGACAGGAGCGTGCCCTCACTGTCGGTGATCCCCACGGCGAGGCAGTCGAGGACCTCGAGCAGCTCCGCCGTCATGCGGTTGGCGGCCTCCTCGTCGAGGCCGGCGCGCAGGTTCGGCGTGGCCTTGGACATCCGGTGCACGGCCTGCAGCACGGCGTCCTGGATCACGCCCTTGGGGCGGCGCACCTTGAAGAGCAGGACGAGAACCACGATCGCGAGCACGCCGACCAGTGCCCACGGGACGACCTGCGCGAGGGGGAAGGCGGACACGACGTCCATGCTCTGCGCTCGACCAGCCGGGTGCAAGGTCTGCTCTCCACTTTCTGTCGAGTTGTGACGACCCAGGGTGGCTGAACCCTACCGAGCAGCTCGCCCGCTCCGCACGATCACTCCGAGCGACGGCCGCGGGGTCGTGTTACTTGAGCAGGCGCGACATCCGGCGGTCGGCCAGGGGTTTGCCGCCCGTTTGGCACGTCGGGCAGTACTGGAACGACTTGTCGGCGAAGGAAATTTCGCGGATGGTGTCGCCGCAGACCGGGCACGGCAGGCCGGTGCGGGCGTGCACCCGAAGGCCGGAGCGCTTCTCGCCCTTCAGCATCGCGGCCTTCTGACCGACGGAGCGCTGCACGGCGTCGGTCTCGACGTCGTGGATCGCGGCGGCCAGGGTTTCGAGCGCGCCCTCGTCGAGCTTGCCGACGGTGGCGTACGGCGAGAGCTTCGCCTTGTGCATGATCTCGTCGGAGTAGGCGTTGCCGATGCCGGCGATGAGCGACTGGTCGGTGAGGGCCCACTTGAGCCGCGTGCCCTTGCCGGCGAACAGCTCGCGCAGCTGCGACGCGTCGAGCGACAACGCGTCGGGGCCGAGGCGCGCGACGCTGGCGACCTCGCTGGGGTCGTGGACGATCCAGACGGCGAGGCCTTTCTTCGTGCCGGCCTCGGTGAGGTCGAAGCCCGGGCCCGCGGCCGCGTTGAGGTGCACGCGCAAGGAGATCGGGCCTTTGCCCGGCTTCAACGGCGTCGGCGACAGTTGGTCGGACCAGCGCAGCCAGCCGGCGCGCGCCAGGTGGACGATGAGGTGCAGGTCGCCGAGGACGACGTCGAGGTGCTTGCCGTGGCGCGTGGCGCCGGTGATCTCGCGGCCGTGCAGTTCGGTGTACGGCGGCACAGCCGTCTTCAGGACGCTGAGCGACGCGACGTCGATCCGGAACACCGTGGAGCCCACGGCGTGTTCGCGCAGGTGGTGGGCCAGTGCTTCGACCTCGGGCAACTCGGGCATGACACCAGTCTTACCCGTGAACCCGGATCCGGCCAGGTCCCCTTGCTGGACGGCGCTGTTACTCGACCGGGTGCAGCGGGCCGTCGAAATCGGGCAGCGAGTGCTTCTGGATCGTCTTCGTGATCCGCTTGACCTCGCCGGAGACCGTGAACATGCCCCGGATCGTGCCGACCCAGCGCTCCGACGGCCGGTCGCCCGCCACGTCGCCCTCGGTCTCGGCGACGACCGTCCACGGCCGGCGCAGGATCCAGCGCAACGGGAAGAACAGCAGCACCAGCACGATCGCGAGGAACACCCACGCGGGCACGCGCACCTGGTCAGGGGTCCAGACCACGAGCACGATCGCCAGGAACGCGGTGACCAGCAGCATCGCGATGCCCGGCGTGTAGCTGCCGGCGACGTCGTGTTCGAAATCGTCCGCGGTGGCGGGCGCACGCCACTCCATCTGGGCACGGACCACCCAGTCGCGGCCGTCTTCACCGCGCACCAGCCGGTTCATCCTGTTGCCTCCCGGGCGACGCTCGAGTCCCCCAAAGCTACCGTGACGCTGCCCCGCGGCGCGAGGTGGTCACGGAGCGTGGCGCGAGGTTTGCCCGGTTTTCGCTGCTCAGCGCGCCGACGTGGTTTCGGAATCGGCCGAACCGGTGACATCCGAGGGGGTGCTGTCTCCCGAGTCCTGGGACGTGGCGCTGTCCTCGGACTCAGTTCCGGAGGTCGACGTGGTCTCGGACCCGGACGACCGCGTCGTCTCGGTGGTCTCGGTGGTCGACGTGTCACTCGGCGTCGACGTGGTCGTGACCGGCGGCGGCAGGTAGGTCTCCGGCGGCGGCACGTACGTGGAGGACGGCGGCACGTAAGACGGCGGCCGGGACCGCGTCGTGTTGTACGGCCCGTCGATCGTCGGGTCGTCGCACGGGTCGCCGGACGTGGTCTGGTCCGGTTCGGTGTCGGCGCGCGAGTCCGTGGACTCCTGGCTCGACATCGGCGCGTCCGACGGCTCACCGCCGGCGGGCAAGTCGGCGCGACCGGTCCCGTCGGACGGCGGCGGCGCGGCGTTGCCCGCGCCCGGCCCGGGCCCGTCCGGCAGCTTCGGCACGTCGTTGGTCTTGAGCTCCGACCCGGTTCCGGTGTGGTGGACCACGCGCTCCGGACGAGCGACGCCGTGCAACTGCCCCGTCGCGACGCGCGGCCCGTGCTGCACCTGCGGCGGTGGTTGCTGCCCCGGCGGGTCCGGCGGCTTCAGCGCCAGCTCGGGCGCGCCGCCGCGCAACCCCAGGTCCTGCACCGGGTGCGACCCGAACACGAGCGGACCGGTCGAGATCCCGACCGCGCCTGCGGCCGCCGTCGACGCGAGCGCCAGCCCGACCTTGACCTTCGACCCGAACAGCACGCTCTTCACGGTGGCGGCCACACCGGTCACCTTGCCGAGGCCAGCCAACGCCGGCACCGCGACGACCAGCACCTCGGCGTGCGCCCGCAGCGACGAGCACACGTCCCGCAGCTCGTCCTGCGTCGCACGGCAAGAGGCGCACCCCAGCAGGTGCGCCTTGATCCGCTCGGCCTCCGCGCCCGTGACGCTGCCCGCGGTGAAACCACCCAGCTTCTCGACGACCCCCCGGCACGTCTCCGGCCCGCGGTTCACCGACAGGTGCGCCTGCAGGTACGCGGCCCTGAGGCCTTGTCGCGCCCGCCGGGCCAGCGCCGCCGTCGCGTTGGCCGACAACCCGAAGTGCGGCGCGACCATCGAGGGCTGCTCGCCCTCGACCTCGGTTTGCCACAACACGGTGCGCCAGCGCTCCGGCAGGCTCGTGAAGGCGGTCGTGATCAACGTGTGCTCGGCGGTCCGCGCGTTGGTGTCCGCGCCGGCGCCCGCCCGGAACGTCAGCTCGTCGTCGGTCACGGGCACGTCGCGCCGCGCCCCGTGCCACTCCCAGGAAACCCGGCGGGCGACGGTGAGGAGGTACGCGCGGACGTAGTCACGCGGCCCCGCGCCGCGCCGCAGTGCCTGGAGAACCCGGAAGAACGTCTCGGCCGTGATGTCCTCCGCCTCGGAGCGGTCAGAGGCGAGGGTCTGCGCGAGCCTCCGCACGGCCCGAGCGTGGAGCTCGAACAGCTCCCCGAAGGCGGCGTCTTCCCCGTTGCGGAGCCGTTGCAAGAGTGCCTGCTCGTCGGATTCCGAGGCCGCTGGTGGCGGCGCCGTGCCCAGCTCGGTCATCCGGCAAGGCACCTCCTCCCCCGAAGGACTCACCATTCGGTCGAATGGGGACACCATACGGAGCGAAAAGCTCGTCGTCACCCCTTGTACGCCCGATGTGACAACGAAGCACCGGGTCGAAGCACGCCGCCGACTCAGCCCTACCCAAGGTGGACCCCCCGAAAGTGACCAAGGCGCCCCGGTATAGAGTGTTGTCAACACCGAGCAACAAGCGGTTAACGCGGATGTAGCGCAGCTGGTAGCGCATCACCTTGCCAAGGTGAGGGTCGCGGGTTCGAATCCCGTCATCCGCTCAGTCCAGGGCCACTCTGTCCACGGAATTCGTGGACCGGGTGGCCCTCGCCATATCTCCCGGGGGCCGAGCCCCCCGGACCCCCGCGGTGCTGTCGGTGACCAACCCAGCGTGGATGAGTGGGCTACTGCACGGGGCGCAGTGCCCGCTGGTGGGGGATTTGTGTGGGTGAGTCGCCTTGGGTGATGGGTGACAAGGGTGGTTTTGTCGTTGAAAAAGATGGTGGCTGGTGAGGGCCGATGGGCGTGTCCGGTGCGGTGAATTTGACGGGGGACGCTGCGGAGCGGGAGTGAATGGCTCTTTCGAAACCTCCCGGCTGAGTGGGAGCAGCGAGCCGCGACGAAACGGCGGCGAACTCCGCGCGGGCGACCACAGCCGAGCACCGGCGGGACGCGCCTGCCCGAACCGGTAGGCCAGCCACCAACCGACCCGCCGGCGACGCCACCACCAAACCGACACCAAGCACGGCCACCGCCCCGCACCCCGCGCGGCAAAGCCGAACCCACGCAACCGGCGGCGGACGCCAACTACAAGACCGACGGCCAAGTACGGACACCGCGCAACCACCCAGCCGGCAAAGCGAGCCACCACCACACCGGCAGCGCGCGACCCACGAACCCGGCAGCCAGGTACGGACACCACGCAACCCGCCGGCCAGAAAGCGGAACACCGGCGGCGAACGCCACCCCCGAACCCAACCAGCCTCCACGCGGTCTGGACCATCCAGCCACCACCACACCGGTAGCAAACGCCACCCGCCAAACCGGCAGCCAAGTACGGGACACCGCGCAACCACCCAGCCCGGCATTGCCAGCCACCACCACACCGGCAGCGCACACCACCGACGAGACCGCCAGCCGAGTACGGACACCACGCAGCCGCCCAGCCAACAAAGCACGCCAGCAACACACCGGCGGCAAACGCCACCTACCAAACCGGCAGCCAAGTACGGACACCGCGCAACCACCCAGCCAACAAAGCACGCCACCACCACACCGGTAGCAAACGCCAGCTGCCAAACCGGCAGCCAAGTACGGACACCACGCAACCCAGCCAGGCAAAGCCAGCCACCACCACACCGGCAGCGCACACCACCCACGAGACCGCCAGCCAAGTGCGGACAGCGCGGGACCACCCAGCCCCCTCCCACCACCTCGATCCCCAGCCTCCACGCGGTCTGGACCACCTTGTCAAGGCACGCTTTCCTGCCTTGACAAGGTGGTCCAGACCGTCGTGACAATCAAAGATCGGGGTGCCGTCCCGCGCACCCCGAACCCCGCGCGAAGGCGAGCCGAAGCCAACCCGCAAAGGCGAGCCGACTCCAACAGAACGTAACCGGAAGCGCATCCCTCACCCCGAACACCGCCAACCCCAAAGCAAGCGGACACCCAGCCCAAAGCAATCCGACGGCAAACCACCCCTCACCCCAAAAGCAATCCCCCACCCGGCCCAACCCTCCTACCTGCGAGAACACCCCACTTGCCCCCATCGCCCGGTTCGGCACTGGTTTTCACCATGTGTTCGCCACCAGTTCGGGGATAACCACCCTTTCGATGACGGGCGGTCAGCAGGGTGTTCGCCATGACCGAACTGACTCGTCGCCGTCTCCTCGGATCCACAGCGGGCGCGGCTGCCGCCGCGGCCGCGGCCACCCTTCTCCCGCCGAGCGTCCAGAAGGCCCTGGCCCAAGGCGCCCCCAAGCACGGCTCGCTGAAGGACATCGAGCACGTCGTGTTGCTGATGCAGGAAAACCGGTCGTTCGACCACTACTTCGGCACCATGCGCGGCGTCCGCGGGTTCGGGGACCCGCACGCGGCGAAGCTGCCGAACGGCAAGCCCGTGTTCTACCAGCCCGACGCCGAGAACCCCGCCGGCTACGCGCTGCCCTTCCACCTCGACACGCACGCCACCAACGCCCAGAAGATCCCGTCGACGTCGCACGCCTGGCAGGTCCAGCACGACGCCCTCAACGGCGGCAAGATGGACAGCTGGCTGCCGGCCCACCGCAAGGCCGACGGCAAGAACGGCCCGTACGTGATGGGCTACCACACGCGCGCGGACCTGCCGTTCCAGTTCGCGCTGGCCGAGGCGTTCACGATCTGCGACGCCTACCACTGCTCGGTGCTCGGCCCCACGTGGCCGAACCGCATGATGTGGATGACCGGCACCATCGACCCCGATGGCGAGAACGGCGGCCCGATCCTCGACAACACCGCCCCCGCCGGCGGCTACACCTGGACCACGTACGCGGAGCGCCTGCAGGCCGCGGGCGTGAGCTGGAAGGTCTACGAGCAGAGCGACACCTACGGCTGCAACATGCTCGAGAACTTCGCCAGCTTCAAGAACGCGCCGGCCGACTCGCCGCTCGCCGTCAACGGCCTGACCCACCGCCCGGAGGGCCAGTTCGAGTACGACGCGCGCAACGACAAGCTCCCCACGGTTTCGTGGATCATCTGCACCTCGACGGCTTCGGAGCACCCGAACTACACGCCCGCCGAGGGCGCGGCGTTCGTCGCCTCGAAGATCGACGCCATCGCGTCCAACCCGGACGTGTGGGCCAAGACCGCGTTCATCCTCAACTACGACGAGAACGACGGCCTGTTCGACCACGTCATCCCGCCGGTCCCGCCCGCGGGCACGCCGCACGAGTTCGTCACGAAGACCTCGCCGGGCGGCACCAAGGGCAACGGCCTGTCGGTCGGCGGCGGCTACCGCGTGCCGGCGATCGTCATCTCGCCGTGGACGGCGGGTGGCTGGGTGTGCAGCGAGCCGTTCGACCACACGTCGACGCTGCAGTTCCTCGAGAAGGTCACGGGCGTTCAGGAGCCGAACATCTCCGAGTGGCGCCGCGACACCTTCGGTGACCTGACGTCGGCCTTCCGCTTCGGCGACCACAAGTCGCAGCCGCCGACGCTGCCCGACACCTCCGGTCCGCTCACGCTCTCGCGCTACGAGGCCGCGAACCTGCCCGCGCCGGTCTTCCCGGGCACGGACCAGACGCCGCCGAAGCAGGAGCCGGGCCACCGCCCGCAGACCCCGCAGCCGCCGCACCACCACTGACCCGCCTCCCGCGGGGCGAAAAGCGAACGGCCCCTTCGCGTTCAGGTGCGAAGGGGCCGTTCGTGCGCGTCCGCGGCGTCAGAGTTCGTAGACGTCCAGCACCGTCGGCGCGACGGGCGTGAGGTGCGCGTCGGAGTGCTCGCTGACGAGGCCGCGGGCCATGCGGAACACGCGGAACTCGTTGTCGTGGTCGGGATCCTGGTCGTCCCAGACGTGCAGCAGTCCGTAGGAACCGGGCGCCAGTTCACCGACGCGGGTGAACGTTTCGATCAGCTCCGGGGCGATGGCGCCGCCGTGCTTGTCGAGGCCGCCGAGGTGCAGCATCGGCATGCCCGCGCTCCAGCGGAGGTCGACGAGGTCGAGCGTGCGGGCGTCGCGCACGGCGCGGTGCACGCGGTCGACCAGGCGCTCGAGCAGGTTCGCGTCGTCGTCGCCGCTCGCGGTCGCCGCAATGGTCACCCAGCCGTGGTATTCGTACACGTCGCGAACGGTAGCAGCGGCTCAAGCGGCCCCGAGGCGCTGGTCGGGACCACCGCGGCGGGCGGCGGTCGCGGCGAGCCGGACGGTCAGCGCGCCAGCGCGCTCGGGCGGCCGTCGCGGCGCAGGACCTTGGTCAGCACGCCCTCGCCGTGCTTCTCCACGGCGGGCAGGAGGCGCTCGCCGAACACGCACAGCGTGCGCTCCCACGGGTGCCCGAGCGTGCCGTAGCTGAAGTCCTCGGACAGGAACAGGTGGTAGTCGCCGCGGGGGAACACCGGTACGGGCCACACGGCGTTCTCGGGCATGCGGTGCGGCCAGAACTTGAACGACTGGTGCTGCCAGTGCAGGACCCACAGCCACTCGTCCTCGCGGACGGTCGCCTTGAGCGCCGCCAGCGCGATCCGCGCGACGTCGGGCTCCTCCACCGCGTACGGCCCGAGCCGGAACTCGGCCGAGCCGCGGTCGTATTCGCCCGCGGACAGGTCCCACGTGCGCGACGGCGCCGGCTCGCGGAAACCGGGCCAGTCGTGCGCGAACGTGCTCGGCCAGAAGCCGAGCTTGTCGTAGACCCAGTACCACGCGGGCTCGTCCGCCACCCGTGAGAGCGGCTCCCAGGCTGCTGCTGCGTTCACCTTGTCAACCTCGAAGTCATCCCGGGGTTCAAAACTGTCGAAAGCTTCGTGTCCGGGGCCGAGATTGTCCAGTCCACGGCCGCCTTGGGCAAAAACCGTCACCCGTCCGGGTGCGTCCTGAGACAAAACTCGTGGCCTCGGCACCGAACGCGGCCGGGGCCGGGCGGCCCGCACGCCCCGGCCCCGGCCGTCACCTCACGCCGCGTCCCACAGGGTCATGAACGCCGAGGCTTCGCTGTGCGCCCACGGCCGCAGCCGCTCGCGGTCGCGCGGCGTGAGCGCGAACTCCTTGGCCCGGCGCACGTCGACGACCAGCGGCTCGGCGCCCGGCAGGATCTTCGGCAGACCCCGGTCGAGCAGCCACAACGCGAGCTGCGCGGCGTCGCGGCTCAGCGGCTCCTCCTTGAAGTACAGCCAGGTGGCGTACCGGCGGCCCGTGCTCTTGCGCAGGCCGAGCTGCGGGCTGACACCCACCTCCAGCTCACCGAGCGGCACGCGCGCCCGCCCGACCTCGACGAGCTTCGGGTCGCGCCGGCCCAGGTACCGCAGCCAGCCCTCGGCGATCGCGGAGTAGTGCGGGCGCGTGCGGTCGTCGGCGTGGTGGACGAGCGAGCGCATGGCCACCTCGTCCTGCCGCGCCGCGCGGCCGGCGCGCACCGCGGTGGCCGCGCGGCGGTAGTAGTTGAACGCCGCGCGCGCCGGATCCTCGTAGAGCCGCCGCTGCCGCCGCACGAACGCCGAGCGCGAGGGACCCGAGCTCGCGCTGTACCCGACGAACGTGGGCAGGGTGATGTAGGCCATTCGACAGCCGCCTTCCGCACCGGTTCTCGGCGACGCCGCCCCCTTGGCGCGGGCGGCATCTCCCCTGGACAACGCCAATTTTAGAACAGGTGTACGACAGTTTTTGCGGCTCAACGGGTGACAGGCGGCCAAGCTCCGGCGAGGAGTTCGCGGGCCTGCTGGCGGATCTGGTCCTCGGGGAAGCTGACGGGGGTGACGTCGGTCGGGATCCAGGAGTCGAACATGGCGATCCAGCGCCGCATCTCGCGCAACGCATCCGGATGACCGAGCCGATCGTCG
The DNA here is from genome assembly GCF_044452505.1 of Amycolatopsis sp. NPDC051903. NCBI lineage: Bacteria > Bacillati > Actinomycetota > Actinomycetes > Pseudonocardiales > Pseudonocardiaceae > Amycolatopsis > Amycolatopsis sp. NPDC051903. The sequence continues at coordinate 25,728 of NZ_JBITBT010000016.1, forward strand.
AGTTCCCCGACGGCCGTGGACCCCTCGTTCACGGAGACGTCGCCGCGCGCGAGGGCGGCCAGTGCTTCGCCGAGCAGCTGCCACCGGGCCGTGGCCGCGTCGAAGGGCACCTCGATGCCCAGCTCCGCCACGACCCGCCCGAACAGGTCGGGCGCCGTGCCGTCGTCGCGCCCGAGCCCGGCCAGCTCCGCCAGCGTCGGCGAATCGAGCCCCGCGACGACCGCCCGTCCCGCGGCGGCGACCAGGTCGTCGGGGAGAACGGTCCGGCCGGCGAGCCGGTCCACGGCCAGTGCGGCGAGTTCACCGCGGGCGGAGGACATACAGCGATCCTACGGATGCCGCTCCACCCTGGACGGCACGCGAGCGGCGCGGAATGATCTCGCCGACGATCCGCGAGTGGAAAGTCGATCACGAACCGGTACCCGAGCAGGTCCGGGTGCATGAAAAACTGGAACCCGCACCGGTGGCAGAGGGATGGCGATGAGCTGGCAGGAAGAGCTTCGGCGGCTGGACTCCGAGCTGGCCGCCGGCCGGATCGGGCACGCCGAGCACCGGCGCAAACGCGACGAACTGCTGGCCGAGGCGTCGGGTGGGAGCGCGGCCTCGCCGGTGGCCTCACCGTTGCGCTCGCCCGCCGAGCCGGCGGCGCCGGCCCCGGAGCCCAGCGCGGCCGGGGGCACGTGGAGCGCCGAACCCGTGACGTGGAACCAGCCCGCGCAACCGTGGGCGGCCGGCGCCGACACGTGGGCGAGCGCGAACCCGGCTCAGCCGCAGCCCGCCTGGCACCCGGCGCCCGAGCAGAACGCCCAGCAGCAGACGGCCGACCTGTGGACCGCCCCGGCGCAGCAGCAGACCGCGCCCCAGCAGCCGGAACCGCCGGCCGAGCCCGAGACGGCGGACCCCGAGCGGCCGCCGCGCTCGGCGCTGACCCGCAAGGCGCGGTGGGATCCGAAGAAGGGTGAGAAGTCGTTCGCGACCGCGCCCAGCCCGGCCGACGTGAACCCGACCGGCTACCTCCCCGTCACCGGTGACGCGGCCGACCTGAACAAGCCACCCGAGATGCGCCGCCTGTGGGAAGAAGCGCCACCGCGGAAGAAGCGGCCGACGTGGCTCTTCCTGTCGCTCGGCGTGCTCGTGGTGCTGGCGCTGATCGTCGGCGTGACCTGGTACATCGGGAGCCGGCCGGACGCGGACAACGCGGCCGACACCGTTTCGGCCCCACCGGTCCCCTCGCCCACCGGCAGCGCCGGCGCGTCGGCGTCGCTGGAGGACAAGCTGCCGGTGCTCGCGGGGACCCCGGGCCCCGACAACTCCACGATGTCGCTGGACAAGGCCGTGGAGCTGAAGGTCGTCACGCAGGCCGACGCGGACCTCATGAAGACCGCCGCCGCGAACGAGCTCGTCTACCACGCGTACGCCGACACTTCGCACAAGGACAACGGCACGATCCTGCTCGCGATCCCGACGCCGTCGCCGGCGCAAGCGGCCCAGCTCGTGAAGGGCCTGCAGAAGAACCTCACGGCCGGCGGTTTCGAAGCCACGCCGCTCGGCCCGGCGCCGAGCGACCTCCTCTACTCCGCCAGCGCCCCGGCCGGGCGCGTGCTCGCGTTCTGGTACACCTCCGGTCCCGTCGCGGTTGGCATCGGCGTGTCGGAGCCGGTCACGGACGACGCGGTGGTGCTCCGGTCGCGCGTGGAGCAGATCCGCGAGAAGGTCGCGGCGGCACTGCCCGCCCGCTGACGCGAGGCCGGACACGGAACCCGACCCGCGGGGTCGCGCGGGGTCACTGCCGTGCACAATGTCCACGTCGTCACACACATCGGGTCGGGTGGCGCACCGATCGTCGCCTTGCCGACAGATAAGGGGGGCCCTGGTGTCCTGGCAGGAGGAGCTGCGGCGGCTTGACGAGGAGCTCGCGTCAGGGCGGCTGTCCGCGGACGACTACCGGATCCGTCGCGACCAGGTGCTGTCTTCGGCCGTCGGCCAGCAGGACCAGCCGGCCCAGCCACAGGCGAACACCGGCGCGGACTCGACGCAGGTGATCGCACCGGTGAGCCCGCCGCAGGGCGTGCCGGCGCAGCCCCAGCAGCAGCCCCCGCAGCAACAGACCCCCCAGCAGCAGCCCCAGCAGCAGTCCCCAGCCGACAACAGCGCCGAGCGGACCCAGGCCGTGCAGGGCTGGCAGGTGCAGCAGCACGCCGACCCCTCGCGCACCGAGTACGTGCAGCCGTCGCAGCAGCCGCCGCAGGCGCACTACTCCCCGCCCGGCGGGTTCCAGCAGCCGAATTCGCCGGCCGGCGGATTCCCGCAGCAGCAGGCGTGGAACGCACCCGAGGGCGACCAGAGCCCGCCGTGGGGCGGTGGCGACCTGCCGCCGCTCGGCCCGTCGAGCGGCGACTCCTTCCGCCAGGGTCCCGAGTTCTTCTCCGAGAAGCCCAAGAAGGGCAACGGCGCGAAGATCGGCGCGATCGTCGGCGCCGTCGTCGTGCTGGCCGCGATCGCCTTCGGCGCCTACTGGCTCTGGGGCCGCGACACCGGGGGCGGCAACGACCAGCCCACCGCCCAGCCGAACCAGCCGGCCGCGTCGTCCAACGCGCCGAAGCCGCCGGACCCCATGGCCGTCGCGCAGATGCCCGGCAAGGCCGAGACCCACGACGACATCACGTCGTTCAGCCAGGTCGACGGTCTGCAGTACCTCAACAGCGACGAGCTCGAGGCCTACCAGTCGGCGGGCGCGAACAAGGTCAAGTTCGTGGTCTACCACCTCGAGAACGGCGACCAGATCACGCTCCTGCTGACCCAGGCGTCGAGCCCGCAGGCCGCGGCGACCGCGGCCGAGAAGCTGATGTCGATCCAGGTGAACAACGGCGCGAAGCGCGACACGACCGCGCCGGACGGCGTGTTCGCCACGACGATCGACAAGAAGGACGGCCAGTCGGCCCAGCAGCGCGGCCACTACTCGCACGGCAACGTGATCGTCCGCATCGACGTGTCCGGCCCGGGTTCGCTGTCGCAGGTCAAGACCGACTTCACCTCGGCGCTGAACCAGCAGCTCACCACCCTGCCCGCCAATGCCTGAGCCCGACGGCACCACCGCCTGCACGATCGTCGCCCGGAACTACGTCCCCGCGGCGCGCGTGCTGGCTCGCTCGTACCTCGAGCACCACCCGGGCGACGGCTTCGTGATCGCGGTGATCGACGCGCCGCGCGACGAGGTGACGGAGCTCGACGACGGCACGCGCGTCGTCGGGCCCGCGGCGTTCGGCATCGACGAGGCTGACTACCTGCGGATGGCCACGGCGTACTCGGTCACCGAGCTCGCCACGTCGGTCAAGCCGTACCTGCTGCGCGAGCTGCTCAAGACGTCCGAGGTCGCGATGTACATCGACCCGGACATCGAGCTGTTCGCGCCGATCACGGAGGTCACGGACCTGGCGCGCGAGCACGACATCGTGCTCGTGCCCCATTTCCTGACCCCGCTGCCCCAGGACGGCCTCGAGCCCGACGACGCGGTGATCATGGGCACCGGCATCTTCAACCTGGGCTTCATCGGCGTCGGCCAGGGCGCGGGCGCGTTCCTCGACTTCTGGGCCGGCCGCCTGCGCCACGACGCGATCGTGGCGCCCGAGCAGCAGCTGTTCACCGACCAGCGGTGGGTGGACCAGGTGCCGGCGCTGTTCCGCAACCACGTGGTCACCGACCCGGGTTTCGACGTCGCGTACTGGAACCTCCACGAGCGCCCGATCGCGCGCGACGAAGACGGCACGCTCACCGCCGGCGGCGCGAAGCTGCGCTTCTTCCACTTCAGCGGCTACCGGCCGGAGAAGCCGTGGCTGCTGAGCTTCCACTGCGCGCGCAAACCGCGCGTGCTGCTGTCGCACAACGCCGACCTGCGCGCCGTTTGCGACTCGTACGGCGCGAAGCTGCGCGAGGCGGGGTACGCCGAGACGCTGGACTCGATCCCGTACGGCTTCAAGAACTTCCGCGACGGCACCGAGGTGCCGAAGCTCGCCCGCCGCGTGTTCCGCGAGGGCTGGATCAAGGCCGAGCGCAAGAACAAGCCCGCGCCGCCGCACGCCTACGGCGAGGACGGTGGCCAGGCGCTGCGCGAATGGCTGGCCACGCCCGAGGACCAGGCGCAGGCCGCGGCCGGGCTCAACCGGCTGACGCACGCGATCTGGGCGTCGCGCATCGACCTGCAGATGGCGTTCCCGCACCCGTACGGCGCCGACGCGGAGAACTTCCGCTTCTGGTGCGCGGGTTCCGGCGTGAGCGAAGCCGGGTTGCCCGAGTGGGCGCTGCCCGGCGAGCGGCCGGCGAGCCACGCGCCGTCGGACGAGTTCGGGGTGAACCTGCTCGGGTACCTCACGGCCGAGCTGGGCCTGGGCGAGATGGGCCGGATCGTGCTCGAGGCCATCGAGACCGGCGGCGTGCCGGTGGCGTCGGTGCTCGAGGAGAAGGCGGTGTCGAACCGCACGGGCATCGAGCGGCCGGCGACCGTTGGCGACCCTCGGTTCCCGCTGAGCGTGCTGGCGGTGAACGCCGACCAGACGCGCGTCATCCTGACCAACCACCCCGAGGTCGGCGCCGGGCGCTACCGGATCGGGCTGTGGGCCTGGGAGCTCGAGGACTTCCCCGAGTGGCAGCACGAAGCGTTCGGGATGCTCGACGAGGTCTGGACGGTGAGCGAGTTCTGCCGCCGCGCCATCGCCGCGCACTCGCCGATCCCGGTGAAGACGATCCCGGTGCCGGTGCGCGATCCGGGTGAGCCGTCGCCGCCCGCGCGTGAGCAGGGTGAGCCGGTGCGGTTCCTGTTCGCGTTCGACTTCAACAGCGTCGCCGAGCGCAAGAACCCTTGGGGCGCCGTCGAAGCGTTCCGCCGCGCCTTCCCCGGCCGCGACGACGTGCGGCTCACCGTCAAGGCGATCAACTCGAAACTGCACCCGAACGCGGCCGAGCGCCTGCGCGCCACCGTGCTCGGTGACGACCGCATCGAACTCGTCGAGCACTACCTGTCGGTGGCGGAGCTGCACGCGCTGTACGAGCGCAGCACCTGCTACGTCTCCCTGCACCGCAGCGAGGGCTTCGGCCTCACCGTCGCCGAGGCGATGGCGCGCGCGATGCCGGTGATCTCCACGAACTACTCCAGCACCACGGAGTTCCTGGACGCGTCGACGGGCTGGCCCGTGCCGTACCAGCTGGTCAACGTGGGCAAGGACAACTACCCGTACCACGCCGACGCCGTCTGGGCCGACCCCGATCTCGACGCCGCGGCCGCCGCGATGCGCCAGGTCGCCGACGACCCCGCCGAAGCCGCGAAGCGTGGCCAGGCCGCGCGGGAGTACATCCTGCGCGAACGCTCCATGGCCACCGCGGCCGAGTGGATGCGGCGCGAGCTGGAGCACGCGCACGGCGTCTGGCAGTCCGGCCGCCACGCCGGGCAGCCCGCGCCGCCGCACCCGATCTCGCCGCTGCACGAGGCGTCGCAGGCGCTGCACTGGCGACCGGAGGCGGACACGCCTTCGCGCCTGCCGCTCGCCCCGGCGCTGCGCAAGGCCGTGCTGCGCGCGATCGACCACTACGACGTGCACCAGCGCAAGGTGATGGGCGCGCTGCTGGCCGGCGCGGAGGAGAGCAACCGGCGGCTGCTCGAACGCATCGAGTCGCTGGAGAACTCGCTCGCCGACACCCGGCGCGCCGCCGATTCGAGCCGCGGGCTCGCCGAACGCATCGAGGGCCTGCGCGGCACGGTCGAGGACCTGCGCCGCCGTGGTCCGGACACCGACCTCGCGCTGCGCAACCTCGAGGCGGACGTCGCGAAGCTCTCCGACGGCTACGGCGGGGTCGGGGCCGAGCTGGAGGCGAGTTCGGCGTCGGTGCACAAGATGTTCGCCGCCCGCGACGAACGGCTCGACGCCGACGAGAAGGCCATCCAGCGCGTGACGCTCGACGTCGGCGCGATGCACGACGCGGCCCGCCTGGCCCACGCCCCGGTGCCGCACGGCGCCGACGTGGTCCCGTGCGACGTCGGCTCGCTGCTCATGCCGGTCGACGAGGTCATGCTCCCGTGGATCGTCTTCCACCGGTCCTGGGAGGACAGCGAAGCCGAGCTGATGGCGCGCCTGGCCGACGGCGTGTTCCTCGACGTCGGTGCCCACGTCGGCTACCACACGCTGCGCCTGCTGCGGGCCACGCCGGACGTCACGCGCGTGGTCGCGGTGGAGGCCGACCCGGTCAACGCCGCGTACCTGCGCCGCAACGTCGAGGTCAACCTGCCCGCCGTGGCCGCCGAGCTGGTCACGGTCGTCGAGTCCGCGGCCTGGGATTCCCCCGGCACGGTCCGGTTGACCCAGGCGTCCGAGGGCAACAGCGGCGACAACCGCGTGAGCGCCGAAGGCCCGGGCCTCGAGGTCCCCGCCGTGCGGCTCGACGCGCTGCCGGAGGTGACGGCGCAGCGGATCGGCCTGGTCAAGGTGGACCTGCAGGGCCGCGACCACCGCGCGCTCGCGGGCCTCGACGAGGTCCTGCGCCGCGACCGGCCCCACGTGGTCTGCGAGTTCGACCCGGACGCGATCCGCGAACTCGGCGACGACCCGGCGGCCGTGCTCGCGGGCTACCGCTCGCTGGGCTACGCGCCGAAGATCGTCGGCGACACCGGACCGGACCCGCGGGAGCTCGACGACGCCGCGCTGATCGCGGCCGCCGAGGCCGACGAGAAGGCCTTCGTGACGCTCTGGCTGGCGCCGCAGGCGTGAGTCCGGCTCACGGGGCCAGGTGCGCGATCGCCATCAGGAACGAGCCGTACCACGCGCTGATCGCCGCCCCCACGGGCAGCAACACGGCGAGCACGCGGGTCGGCAGTTTGGCGAGCGCCAGCGCGAGCGGCACCGTGAGCACGAACGCCGGGAGCAGGAACCGGGCGCGGGACTGGAAGTAGTTCGACGAGCAGAGCGCGATGAGCACGGTCAGCGCGCCGTAGACGTGCCACGCCACCGGCAGCCGCGTGCACCACGTCCACAGCAGCAGCGCGACGGCCGCCAGCACGATGATCGCCGTGACGGTGATCCAGCTCGACGTGTTGGCCGTGAGGCCCTCGCGGACTTGGATCCAAGTGAAACGACCGAGATCGAAGTGCATCTGCCAGGCGTTCTGCAGCCAGAACCAGCCGTCGAGGCGCCCGGTGCGCAGAGCGACGTACCCGAGGTAGCCCAGCAACCCCAGCGGCGCGAGCAGGCCACCGAGCCACGGCCGCCAGCCGTCCTGGCGCCGGCAGATCGCGACGATCGCCGCGATGCCGACTGCCGCCACCAGCGCGCCGGCGCTCGCGCGCGTGAGGCCGGCGAAGGTCGTGAGCGCGCCCGCCAGCAGCCACCGGCGGTGGCTCACCGCGACGAGCGTCCAGGCCACGAGCGCGACGAGCAGCGACTCCGAGTACGCCAGGTGCAGCGCCGTCGAACCGGGGCCGAGTGACCACAGCACCGCGAGCAGCAGGCCGACCCGCGGCCCCGCGAGGTCGCGGCCCAGCACGAACAGCCCCCACGCCGCGGCGCACCCCGCGAGCAGCGACACCGTCAACGCGGCGGGCAGCGCGGGGAGGCCGACGAACGTGAGCACGGCGGTCAGCGCCGGGTAGAGCGGGAAGAAGACCAGGCTGTTCTCGCCGGGCGCGCCGTTCGGGAGGACCGTGGGCACCTGGTCGTAACCGTGGGTCGCCACGGCGGTGAACCAGTTCGCGTCGAAGGCGCCGACGAAGCGGCCCGGCGACACGTCCGCCTTCCAGCTCATCAGCCAGAGCACCCCGAAGGCCAGGAGCTGGAACAGGACGTACAGACCGACCGCGGGCACAGCCGGGCGGACTCTGGCGGCGAAGACCGATCGGGGTTCGAAGCCCGCGTCGAGGGTAGGCGATTGCACTCGCGCGGAACTCCTGAACGGCTCGGGTGAAACGGGACGAATTCCTACCCGATGGTACCGACTTACGGCATATTCCGAGGCCAAGACGCCGTGGGTGCTTTTTCTCGCATCCCGCGTATTTCCGGGGAGTAGTCCGCAGCCCAGGAGCAAGGCGCTACCCTGCTCGGGGGAATCAGCCGAGGAGCAGGGGGTGGTCGCGCTGGTTGACCAGCCTCCTGTCGAGAAGAAAACTCGCATCGTCTTCATCGACATCGGCCGTGGCCTCGGCGCCCTGCTCGTCTTCTACAGCCACATCGCGCACCCGTGGGTGATCGCCAAGCACGACAGCGCCCCGTACATCACCTTCATCGAGGCGCTCACCAGCGACCCGATGCACATGTCCACGCAGGGCATCGGCGAGATCGCCGTGCCGTTCTTCTTCGTGGTCAGCGGATTCGTCGTCACGCCGATCGCACTGCGCCAGGGGCAGGGGCGGTTCGCCGTGAACCGGTTGATCCGCGTGTACGCGCCGATGCTGTTCGTGGTGCTGCTCACCGCGTTGATGCTGGTGGTGAACCTGCACCCGCCCTCGACCGGGCAGTCGCAGGAGCTCAACCCGCTCACGATCACGACCAACACCCTGCTGGTGAACTACCTGATCTACCCGCAGATCGTGCTGGTGCCGGTGGCGTGGTCGATGATCGTCGAGGTCGTCTACTACGTGCTGCTGATGGCCGTGCTGCCGCTGCTGCGCCGCTCGGTGTGGCTCGCGATCGCGGTGGAGCTCACGTTCATCTTCGTGGTGATGATGAGCCGTTCGCAGCTCGGCCCGTCGTACTCGCTGTTCGCGGTGAACGTGTCGTACCTGCCGGTGATGATCATCGGCCAGATCATCTGGGCCAGCAGTTCGAAGAAGATCCCCCTGTGGACGGGGGCGCTGTACGGCGCGATCGCCTGGTCGCTGTACGTACTGGCGGACATCATCAACGTCGGCCGCGTGGACACCTCCTACAACCTGTCGATGGCGTTCGCGGTGGTGCTGTTCATGCTGGGCATGATGGCGGAGCCGAAGCTCAAGCAGCGGAAGTTCTGGACCATCGTGTCCGAGCGCAGCTACTCGATCTACCTGCTGCACATGCTCGTGTCGTTCGTGCTGCTGCAGTTGCTGCGCCCGGCCGTGCCGCTGCCCATCGCGCTGCTGATCGTGATCCCGGCGGTGTTCGGTGTGGTCGAGGTGAGCTACCGGTACGTGGAACGGCCGAGCCACGCGCTGGCCCGCAAGCTCTCGTACCGCGCGAAGCCGGCGCCGCTCAAGGTGACCAGCGAGATCACGATCGAGATCCCGAGGGTGGGGGGACGGCCGCGGCACTCGGCGCCCAAGTCGCGCCCGGCGAGTGACTCGGGCTCGTTGAACGGCACCCTGGCCGCCGAGCGGACCCCGAAGAACCCGCCGACGCCGCCCAACGGCAGCCCGGCACAAAAAGCCTCGGCGCCGAAGCCGCCGGCACCGAAACCTCCAGCGCCGGAATCGGACGCGGAGAAGACCGTGATCACGCGAGCGGTCCCGCCGCGGCGTCCCCGCCCCCGGCCTGCGCTCACGCAGGAAGGTGGCTCCGACCGCACGGCCGAGCCTCGCGCGCAGCGGAGCACCCCGCGGCGCCGCCCGTCAGCCCCGCTTGAGCTGCAGCACCAGCCTGACCAGGAAAACCACGGCCAGCGCGGCGACCACGACGACCTCCCACACCATGGGAGCTCCTTCCGCCGAACACATCGCTGAGTGAAGCGATGCTCTGCCGGTAAGGCGTCCGAGCGTGGGAGGACGTTCACCGACACGGCGTAACTCACACCTTCGGGCTAGTGCCGGCGCGGCGTGACCAGCCCGGATTCGTAGGCGAGCACCACCAGCTGCGCACGGTCGCGCGCGCCGATCTTCGTCATGATGCGGCTGACGTGCGTGCGGGCCGTCGCGGTGGAGATGACCAGGTGGGCGGCGATTTCGTCGTTGGACAGGCCGCCCGCGACGAGCCCGAGGACCTCGCGTTCGCGTTCGGTGATCTCCTTGACGGCCCCGGTGTCGATGCGCCGGTGCTCGGGGCGGCCGACGAACTCGGAGATCAGCCGGCGCGTGACGGTCGGCGCCAGCAGCGCTTCGCCCGCGGCGACCACGCGCAACGCGCGCAGCAGCTCCACCGGTTCGGTGTCCTTCAGCAGGAACCCGCTCGCGCCCGCGCGCAGGGCCTCGTACACGTACTCGTCGACGTCGAAGGTGGTCAGGACCAGCACTTTCGTCTCGCCCAATGCTGGATCGGCGGTGATCCGGCGCGTGGCTTCGAGGCCGTCGGTGCCGGGCATGCGCACGTCCATCACCACGATGTCCGGCCGGTGCTGCTGCGCGAGCGCCACGGCCTCCGCGCCGTCGCCCGCCTCGCCGACGACGTCGAAGCCGTCCTCCGTCTCCAGCAGCACGCGGAACCCCGCGCGGACCAGGGCCTGGTCGTCGGCCAGCACCACCTTGATCGTCATGTTTCCCCCTCCACGGGCAGTTCGGCCCGCACCTCGAAACCGCCATCGGTCACGCCCGCCCGCACGGTGCCGCCCAGCGCCGCGGCGCGCTCGTTCATGCCGCGCAGCCCGTGGCCGGGCGTGGGCGCGGTGGTGGTGCGGCCGTCGTCACGCACGGTCAGCGTCAGCGCGCCCGGCCGCCGGTCGAAGCGCACGGCCACGTGCTGCGCGCCGTCGGCGTGGCGGACGACGTTGGTGAGCGACTCCTGCAGGATCCGGTAGGTCGCGCCGGCCACGGGCGCGGGCACCTCGCCGGGGTCGCCGTGCAGCTCGACGTCCAGCCCCGCGGACCGCGCGTGGTCCAGCAGTTCGCCGATCTGCGTGAGGCTCGGCGCGGGCGCCTTGTCCTCGCCCGAGCGCAGCACCGCGAGCGTCGCGCGCAGGTCGTTGAGCGCCGACGCGCTGGCCGCCTTGATGTTCAGCAGCGCCTCCTTCGCCTGCTCGGGCCGCCGGTCGGCGACGTGGGCGGCGACGCCGGCCTGCACGTTGATCATCGCGAGGCTGTGGGCGACGACGTCGTGCACCTCGCGCGCGATCTGCAGCCGCTCCTGTTCGGCCAGGCGGTGGCGGTGCTCGGCGGCCTGCTCGCGGCGGGCCGCGAGCGCGGCGAACTGGTAGCGCACGGCCGTACCGATGCCGATCACGGCCGCGGCCCAGACCACGAAGACACCGGCCGTGCCGGTGATCGCGAACGACCGCGTCGTGATCACGTGCGCGAAGTACCCCGCCACCAGCACACCGCCGGCAGTCCAGCTCGCGATCACCGGGCCGCTGCGCCGGGTGAGCATGAACAACGCGATGGTCGGCACCAGGATCACGGGCCCGCCGGGCTCGCTCGACGCGTAGAACGCGTACGCCGACGCGGCCGTGACCACGAAAACCGGCAGCGGGTAGCGGTGGACGACCAGCAGCGTCAACGCGGTCGCAGCCAGCCACGCGGCGCCGCCGGCGCTGAGGTGGGGCGCGCCCGGCTGCCAGCGGCCCGCGGCGCTCGTCGCGCCGAGCACGAACGCGAGCACCACGAGGGTCCGGAACACCCGCCCGAACCACGGGTTCCGCGCCCGCCACCACTCCTGCATGGTGCAGAAAACTACCGGTCAACGGCCGTTCGCGCGTCCGTCCGGAAGCGGCTTCTCCGCTACGTCCGGCGCCGTAGGGGTCAGTCGAAGGCGAGCGGCAGCTTGGCCGCGGTCTCCTCGTCGGCCGGGGTGTAGGTCGACACCGTGATCTCGGAGCGGCGGCCGGAGTAGAGGTAGGTGAAGTTGAACTTGAGCAGGCCGACCTCGGGGTGGTCGTAGCACTTGGTGCGGATGGGCTCGGCGTTCACGTCGTGGCGGTTCCACAGCTCGGCGAACAGCGGCGACTCCGCCTTCAGCCGTTTGACCAGCGATTTCCACGCCGGCTCGCCGACGTGTTCGGCCATCGCGGCGCGGAACGACGCGATGACCCGCGGGACGTTGGAGTCCCAGTCGAGCATGCGAGCGCGCCAGTCGGGGTTGAGCAGGCACTGGACGAGGGTGTTGCGGTCCTCGAACGGGATGGCGTCGACGTCGCCCATCAGCCACGTGTACCCGCGGTTGTAGCCGAGCAGGTCGCAGCGCGCGTTGCGGATCGCGACGGGGTAGGGCTCGAGCTTGGTCAGCATCTTCCGCATCGACGCGGTGATGGCGTTGCACTCCTTGACCGCGGCCGGTTCCGGCGAGCCGGCCAGCGTGAACAGGTGCGCGTGCTCGTGCGGGTCGAGGCGCAGCGTGCGGGAGATCGCGCCGAGGACCTGTTCGGACGCGTTGATGTCGCGGCCCTGCTCGAGCCACGTGTACCAGGTGACCCCGACGCCGGCCAGCTGCGCGACCTCCTCGCGGCGCAGCCCGGGCGTGCGGCGGCGGCCGCTGAGCGGCAGGCCGACCTGCTCGGGCGTGATGCGGGCGCGCCGGCTGCGCAGGAACGCGCCGAGCTCGCCGCGGCGCAGGCGTACTTCGACAGCGGAGGTCATGCTCCCAGTTCAGCACGACTCCGTGCCTGGTACCAGGTAGTCCCACTACCAGGATGAGAGCGCACCTGGTACCAGGTTGAGAAGCGTCGGAGCGTGGTTGTCATGACGACGACAACCACCACGCCGGTGCACCCCACCGACGTGTCCGCCAGACCCGCCCTCACCTCGGCGGGCCTGGTCACCGTGCTGCTGGGGGCGGCACTGCCGGTCATCGACTTCTTCATCGTCAACGTCGCCCTCCCCACCATCGATGCCGACCTGCACGCGTCCACCGCGACGCTGGAGCTGGTCGTGGCCGCGTACGGCATCGCGTACGCCGTGCTCCTCGTGCTCGGCGGCCGCCTCGGCGACGCGTTCGGCCGCCGCCGGCTGTTCCTGCTCGGGCTCGCGCTGTTCACGCTGACGTCGCTGGTCTGCGGCCTCGCGCCGGACGCGCTGACGCTCGTGCTCGCCCGCGCCGCGCAGGGCGCGGCGTCCGCCCTGCTGCTGCCGCAGGTGCTGTCGATCATCCAGGCGGGCACTTCGGGCGCCCACCGCTCCCGCGCGCTCGGCTACTACGGCGCGATGGGCGGCATTTCCACCGTCGTCGGCCAGCTGCTGGGCGGCGTGCTCGTGGCCGCGGACCTGTGGGGCACGGGCTGGCGGCCGATCTTCCTGGTCAACGTGCCGATCGGGCTCGTCGGGCTGCTCGTGGCCCGGCGGACGGTGCCGGACAGCCGCGCCGCGAACCCGCTGGGCGTCGACCGCTGGGGCACGGTGCTGCTCGCCGCGTCGCTGCTCTCGCTGCTGGTGCCGCTCATGGAGGGTTCCGCGCTGGGCTGGCCGTGGTGGACGATCGCGCTGCTGGTGCTGTTCCCCTTCGCGGTGGTGAGCTTCGCGCGCGTCGAATCCCGGCTGGAAGCGCGGGGCCACATGCCGCTGCTGCCGCCGGCCCTGGTCCGGACCGCCAACGTGCGCCACGGCCTGGTCGTCGCGGTCCCGTTCTTCTGCGGCTTCGGGTCCTTCATGTTCATCTACGCCGTGACCCTGCAGGACGGCCTGCACCTCGGCCCGCTCGGCTCGGGCCTGGCGCTGACGCCGATGGCCGTGGCGTACTTCGCGACGTCGCTGGTCAGCAGCCACCTGGTGGTCCGCCTCGGCCGCAAGGTCGTGCCCATCGGCGGCGCGATCCTGACGGTCGGCCTGCTGGTGCTGGCGGGTTCGGCTTGGCTGGCCTGGCCGTCACTTTCCGTGTGGCAACTGGCCCCCGCCATGATCCTCATCGGCGTCGGCAACGGCATGGCCATGACCACCCTCTTCCGCATCGTCCTGTCCCGCGTCCCCCACGACCTCGCCGGCATCGGCGGCGGCGTGATGACCACGACGCAGCAGACGTCGCTGGCCCTGGGGGTGGCGGTGTTCGGGAGCCTGTTCGCCGGGCTGAGCACCGGGTCGCTGCGGTTCGAGGGGGCGTTTGTGCTGGTGATCGCCTTGCTGGCGGTGGTGGCGCTGGCGGTGACGGGCTTGGCGCGGCGGCTGCCTGATCCTCGCTGAGGTGGTCAGGACTCGTGGGTGTGGAGGGCGCTCACGAGTCCTCGCCAAGCCGCTTCGGTGAAGACCAGAGATCCGGCCGGAGCTTTGGAGTCGCGTACCGCGACCACCGGCTGAGCGATGGCCACTTCGACGCAGTTGCCGCCCTGACCGTCGCCGGAGCTGAAACTGCTCTTGCGCCACTGGAGGTCCGGCAGGCCCATGGGCTGGTCTCCTCCGCTCACTGCCTGGCAATCATCTCCTTGATCAGGGCGGCGGAGTCTTCCTGGTCCAGCGCAAGATCGGCGAGATGCTCAAACATCAGCCTAGCAGCGCGAACCTCTTGATCCTTTTCGATCTGCAGTGAACCGAAGCTGTACTCGACATAGGCCATGTCGGGCTCCGAGGGATCAGGAAAGCTCACGACAGTGAAGTTGCCGGCGAGACCGCTGTGCGAACCCACCGCCTTCGGAATCACCTGCACAGTGACATTCGCGAGTCGGCCAACGGTGAGGATGTGCTCCAACTCCTCGCTCCCGCAGTGGCTCCGCAGCAAGGCGCTTTCATCGATGATGGCGTGCAAAGCAAGCAGTGGAACTTCCGCGAGTCTGCGCTGACGCCTGAGGCGCACAGCGATCTCGGCCTCGAGCCGGTCGCCCTGTAAGGGTTGTTGGGCTGAGGCGAACGTTGTGCGCATGTACGACTCCGACTGCAGCAAGCCGGGTACAAAGCCGATCTCGTAGGTGCGCAGCGCCGATGCTTCCGCCTCGACACTCACGAAGCCGCGGTCGTTCAGACCGAAGGCGTGCCACCAGCCCCGTTCCTTGGCGTAGTCGAACATGCGGATGTACTCGTCGTAGTCCGAGGTGATCACGCCATACCGGTCGAGCAGAGCGAGGAAGTCGTTGTAGCCGGGGATGTGTCCCTGCTCGATCCGGCTCATCTTCGAGGTGGAGAAGCGCAGCGGTCGTCCGGCGTCCTCCTGGCTGAGGCCGGCCTGCTCGCGCAGCTTGCGCAAGGTCCGGCCGAGCTGGCGTCGCCGATAGTTTGGCCGGTCCATGCGCCCTCTCACCCCTCGCCACGAACTGATCACGAATCGTAAGGCGGGCGCAGCGAAGTGGGATTCCCATCTCGCCGCCGTGTCGGCTGGATTCGCACCAGGAACCTGCTGGTCATGGACGTTTGGGGTTATCCGCACGAGCTGGAGTACCGGCGCGAAGTCGGCGCGACGCGGGTGCACGAGTACACCGAGCTGGTCGACGACATGGGGTTCGTGCTGGAGCACCGGTCGGAGCGGTACGCCGGGTGGACGCTGAGGTACGGGGCCGCCTGCGCGCACGACTTCCTCGCGCGCAAGCACGCCAAGCCGGGCAGCTACGTGGTCAGCGTGTTCCGCCTGTTCCCCGGCGTCAGGAAGCACGTCGTGACCTTGCGGATGAAGTGGCCGGCGCAACCCGCCGAAATTCGCCCGACGGAAATCGCCGCGCCGGGACGACGATGAGGGTGTGACGGAACCCCGCGTGAGACCGGACCCGGCCTTCGCGCTGCTCGGGCTGTACGAGTCCGCGCTGCCGGAGGTGTACGGGTACCTGCTCGCGCGGTGCGGGGACCGCGTGCTGGCCGAGGAGCTGACGTCGGAGACGTTCCTCGGGGCGGTGGCCGCCTGTCGCAAGGAGAGTGCGCCGCAGGTGAGCACCGGGTGGCTGATCGGCGTGGCCCGGCACAAGCTCGCCGATCACTGGCGGCGCAAGGCTCGCGAAGAGCGCGGCCTGCGGCTGGTGCGCGACACCGAACCCGAAACCCACGACCCGTGGGACGAACAGCTCGACGCCCTGCGCGCGCGGCAGGTGCTCGAGTCACTCGGGGCGCACCACCAGGCCGTGCTCACGCTGCGGTACGTCGACGGCCTGCCGGTCGGCGACGTCGCCGCCTGCCTGGGGCGCACGGTCAACGCCACGGAGGCGTTGCTGACCCGCGCCAAGGCAGCGTTCCGGCGCAGCTACGAGGAGAAGGGGGGCCGTGATGCCTGAGCCGTTCGACGCGCTCCGCCTGCCCTCCGCTCCGGTCGATCCCGACCCGGCGTTCGCCGCGGAGCTGCGCGACAACCTGCAGCGCCTCATCCTGAACGGAGCCGAGATGACCACCACCGAAACCCCTGCCGACGCCGCCGTGCGCGCCCTCGCGCCGTACCTGGTCGTCACCGACGCCCGCGCCGCGCTGGACTTCTACGTCGAGGTCTTCGGCGCCCGCCGCCGGTCCGACCCGATCGTGATGGACGACGGGCGCATCGGCCACGCCGAGCTCGCCATCGGCGACAGCGTGCTGATGCTCGCCGAAGAGTTCCCCGAGCTGGGCAACGTCGTGGCCCCCGAGGGCGGGCCGCTGATCCGCGTCGAGGTCGCCGACCCCCGCGAGTCGGCCCGCCGCGCCGTCGAGCGGGGCGCCGAACTGCTGCGGCCGGTCGAGGACCGCGGCTACGGGCTCGCCGGCACCCTCAAGGACCCGTACGGTCAGCGGTGGCTGGTCGCGCAGGCGGCGCAGACCGGCAAGCACGACACCCCGGCCGCGCACCAGGGCGAAGCCATGTACTTCACGTTCCAGGTGCCCGACGACACACGCGCCAAGGCGTTCTACGGCGGCGTGCTCGGCTGGCAGTTCTCGCCGGGCTCGGTGCCCGGCGCGTGGGGCTTCGAAGGCCCCGGCCTGCAAGGCGGGCTGTGGGGCGGCCCGGGCCGGCAGGTCGGCTGGAAGCTCATGTACGCCGTCGACGACCTCACCGCCGCTCTCGCGCGCGTGCGCGACCACGGCGGCACGGCGGGCGAAGTCGAGCACCACCCGTACGGCACGACCGCCGATTGCCTTGACGACCAGGGCATCGAGTTCTGGCTCTGGGAACGCCCCCACGAGTGAGAAACCCCATTGCCCCGGCGGTTTTCCCGCCGCCGGGGCGCACACTCGAGGGCATGCCCGGGCACTGGACACCGTGCAACGACGCTGAGCTCACCGCCGGCTGGCGGTTGTGGCTCGAGCTCGGCTCGTGCACCTGGCCGGGCCCCGACTGGGACGGCACGCCCGCCGAAGCCGTCCGCGGCCTCGAGCGGCTCTTCGAGACCTGCAACGAAATCCTCGACGCCTACCGCGACAGCGGCGGCCCGGACGACGCCGGGATCATCGGCCTCGTCCGCTCGATGTTCCTCGCGGCCAACTGGACGCTCGAACTCTGGCGCGACGACACCGCGCCGCTCGACGCCGACCGCGCGTCCCTGCTGCACAGCGACCTCGCGAGCTTCGCCGACCACGCGACGGCGGTCCGCACGCTGCTCGCCACGGGCGGCGGGTGGTCCTCACTGCCCGCGTGAGGACCGCCCGGAAAGCGCTACCAGCTCGCTGGCCGGCGGCGCTGCGGCTCGTACGGCTGCGTGATCACTTCCATCCCGTTGCCACCCGGGTCGAGGAAGTAGACGCCGCGGCCACCGTGGTTGTGGTTGAGCTCGCCGAGCAGCCGGCCCTGCGGATCGGCGTGATAAGTGACGCCGGTTTCCTTCAGTCGTGCGAAAAACGCGTCGAACGCGTCTTCGGGGATGAGGAAACAGTAGTGCTGCAGCCGCAAGTCCTGCGGCGGGACGGTCGCGAAGTCCAGGCGGACTCCGTTGCGGGTTTCGACGGGGATGAACGGCCCCCATTCCTCACCCACTTCGAGATCCAGCAAGTGGGCGAGGAATTCCGCGGACTCCCGGTTGTCCCGGGACGGCACGATCAAGTGGTTGAGTTCAACAGAAACGGGGACGGACACGGACAATGCCTCCAGAAGGCATCCCGGCACCTCCATGTCTCACCCAGCCGGTGACCGACACGCGATGCCGCGTCCGCGACCCTAACCGAGCCCGCTACGAAACGGCCACCCGTTTGCGCCCGGCGGCGCGCGGCCGGCCGACGCCCTGCCACGAGAGGCCGGCGTCGATGATCGTGGTCGGGTCGAGGAGGTTGCGCGTGTCGACCACGTCGTCGCCCTCCATCGCCTCGGCGATCACGGTCCAGTCGAGGTTCTTGAACTCCGCCCACTCGGTGAGGACCACGATCACGTCGGCGTCCTTGGCGACCTGGTACGGGTCGTCGACCACGGTCATGCCGCCACCCAGACCGGGGAGGCCGCCGTCGACCGCCGGGTCGTAGGCCGTGATCTCCGCACCCAGCGCGCCGAGCACGGACGACACCGCGAGCGCCGGCGAGTCGCGCAGGTCGTTGGTGCCGGCCTTGAAGGCCAGGCCCAGCACACCGATCCGCGCGCCGGCCAGCGTGCCGCCGCAGGCGCCGGCGATCTTCGCGACGATCCGGTCGCGCTGGGCGATGTTCTCGTCGATGGCCGAGGTGAGCATGCGGAAGTCGTAGTTCACCGACTCCGCGACCTTCACGAGCGCGCTGGTGTCCTTGGGCAGGCACGAGCCACCCCAGCCCGGGCCGGGCTTGAGGAACGTGCGGCCGATGCGCTTGTCGTAGCCCATGCCCTCGGTGACGAGGTTGATGTCGGCGCCGAGGCGTTCGCACAGCTCGGCGATCGAGTTCACATAGGACAGTTTGAGCGCGAGGAAGCAGTTGGCCGCGTACTTCACGAGTTCCGCGCTCGCGGCGTCGGCGACCACGACCGGGGCGCCGAGGTCCGCGTACAGGTCCCCGACCCAGCGCGCGGCGGCGTGCGTGTCGGAGCCGACGACGATGCGGTCCGGGTTCAGGAAGTCCGACACCGCAGTGCCTTCACGCAGGAATTCCGGATTGGACACCACCGGTACGTCGTCGCGGCCCAGCATGGCGGCGATCCGCTTGGAGGTGCCCACGGGCACGGTCGACTTGGTGATCAGCGCGCAGCCGGCGGGCAGGACGTCGCCGATCTCGGCCGTCACCGCCTCCACCGCGCGCAGGTCGGCGGAACCGCCCGCACCCATCGGCGTCGGCACGCAGAGGAACACCCCGTCGGCGGTTCGCACCGCTTCCCGGGCGCCGACGACGAAGGAGAGCCGCCCGCCTGCGATGCCGCCGGCGACCAGTTCGGCCAGCCCCGGTTCGAGAATGTCCACTCTGCCGGCGGAGAGGCGCGCGACCTTCGCCTCGTCCACGTCCACGCAGGTGACGCGATGCCCCAGGCTCGCGAGACATGCCCCCGTGGTCAATCCGACGTACCCCGTCCCCACCACCACGATCCGAGCTGCGCTCATGCTGCCGAAGGTGACATTCGGAGTTGAAGCGGGCGCTAACGGAAGTGGGCGAAGCCGAATACTCCACGCGAGAAGTGAAGAACACGCCGTGCGTGAGCCAACACACCCGGCGCGGGTGCGAACGGCCGTTAACCTGTCGACTGTGGTGCAGGGCCGCACCCGGACCAGAAAGGCTGAAGATGCAGATCACCGACACCGCAGCGCTCGTCACGGGTGGTGCTTCCGGCCTCGGCGGCGCGACCGCCAAGGCGCTGGCCGCCAACGGCGCGCGCGTTTTCGCGCTCGACCTCGCCGCGTCCATCGAGAAGGCCGAGCAGGTCGACGGCGTCATCTACGTCGAAGCCGACGTGACCGACCCCGACCAGGTCCAGGCTGCCGTCGACACCGCGGCCGGCTCCGGGGTGCCGCTGCGCACGGTCGTCAACTGCGCCGGCATCGGCCCGTCGGCCCGCATCCTGTCGAAGAAGGGCCGCCACGACCTCGCGCTGTACGCGAAGGTCATCCAGATCAACCTCATCGGCACGTTCAACGTGCTCACCATCGCCGCCGAAGCGATCGCCAAGACCGAGCCGCTCGCGGACGACGCCCGCGGCGTCGTCATCAACACCGCGTCCGTCGCCGCCTACGACGGCCAGATCGGGCAGGTGGCGTACTCGTCGTCCAAGGGCGGCGTCGTCGGCCTCACGCTGCCGGCCGCGCGCGACCTGGCGTCACAGGGCATCCGCGTGCTGACCATCGCCCCGGGCATCGTCGACACCCCGATGCTCGCCACCGTCAGCGACGAATTCCGCGCGGGCCTCGCCGCCGGCGTGCCCTTCCCGAAGCGCCTGGCCCGCCCGGACGAATACGCCCAGCTCGCCCTGTCCCTCATCGACCACGACTACCTCAACGGCGAAGTCATCCGCATGGACGGCGCCCTCCGCATGGCCCCGCGGTAACCAACAACCGAGCACCCCACGGCCAGGGACTACGCCGGCCCCTTGCGGGCACCCAACGACCAAGGACTACGCCGGCCCCGCCAGCACCCAGTCCCTGCCCTGCACCTCGATCCCCGCCTTCCACGCGGTCTGGACCACCTTGTCAAGGCACGCTTTCCAGCCTTGACAAGGTGGTCCAGACCGTCGTCACCATCAAGGATCGGGGTGCTGGGCTGCCAACCCAACCCAACCCAGCCCCACAGCCAGGCGACCCGAAAACCTACTCGCTCTTCCTCATCCGCACCTCAAT
The DNA here is from genome assembly GCF_044452505.1 of Amycolatopsis sp. NPDC051903. Taxonomy (NCBI): domain Bacteria; kingdom Bacillati; phylum Actinomycetota; class Actinomycetes; order Pseudonocardiales; family Pseudonocardiaceae; genus Amycolatopsis; species Amycolatopsis sp. NPDC051903. The sequence goes on from NZ_JBITBT010000016.1 coordinate 46,122, forward strand.
CCCGATCCCCTCCGCCACAACCGAACACGACCCGAACCGGCTCTCCCGCACCAACGCCTCGAACCCCTCCGGCGTGTACGCCCGCTTCCTCAACTGCCCCAACGTCCACCTGGTCATCAACGCCCCCATCGGACCCAGCTCCATCCCGTCGACCTCGGCCTCGATCTCCGCGGCCGTCGCCGACTTCCGCAGGTCCTGCACCACGGCCACGCCACCCGGCCGCAGCACGCGCCACATCTCGTCGAGCGCGTCGACCGGGTCCGCGAAGTTCTTGAACGCCGCCTGGCAGATCAGGAAATCGAACGACTCCGGGTCGAACGGCATCTTCGCCACGTCCCCGTGCACGAACTTCGCCGCGACTCCCTGCTCCCGCGCGTAGTCGGAAGCCAGCGTCACGAACGTCCGGCTCACGTCGAGCCCCGTGACCGCCAACCCCAGCCGCGCCAGTTCGACCGCGTGGAAGCCCGGGCCGGGCGCCACCTCCAGCACGTCGGCACCGTCGGGCAGGTCTTTCGCCAGCGCCGCCGCCGAGGACCGGTAGTACGCCACCTGCGGCTCGGTCCCCCGCCCCCGCGCGTACGCCCGCGCGACGGGCCCTTCCATCTCCGGCACGAGCTTCGTCCGGTGCCGTTTGACCTCGGTGTTCCCCATGTCTCGTCTCCCGTTCGGTGATCGGCCGAACCGGTCCGGCGAGCGCGGGCCCGTATCCTGTGCTCGCGGCCTGAGGATCGGATCCGCTCCGCGGAATCGGTTCGACGGTTTCCCCGGCTCCGGCGGCGGTGTGCCAGCACCGCCACCGGAGCCGGCTCATTTACTCCTGGCCGCCTTCGGCGAAAGCGGTCAAGTCCTCCGGCAGCTCCCCGGTCTCCCGGTAGCGCCGCCACTCGGCGACGCCCGGCAGCGCGCCGGACGTCAGGTCGCGGCGCAGGCCGCGCACCCACTCGGCCTCGGCGCGCAGCAGCGCCAGCTCGTACTCGCCTTCCACGAGGAACAGGCGCGGCACCTCGGCTCGCGCGGCGTCCAACGCCGCCGACTGCTGCTCGATCCGCTCGTCCAGCGTCACGAGCCGCGTCGCCAGCAGCGCGACGACCTCGTCCGGCCCCAGCGACGCCATGATCGACAACCCGGCCCGGAACTTCGTCGGCTCCAGGTCCGGCTCGCCGAGCAGCTCGGCAACCCAGTCCTCCAGCTCGGCGCGGCCGGCGTCGGTGAGGCGGTAGATGGTGCGCTCGGGCCGCCCACCGTCGCGCACGCTCTCGACAGCGGCCACGAACCCGTGCTTCTCCAGGTTGCCGACCACGGTGTAGAGCGAGCCCCACTTGATCTTCAGATCGGCTTCCTTGCCGCGTTCCCGCAGCACAGTCGCCATTTCGTAGGGGTGCATCGGCCGCTCCAGCAGGGCCGACAGCACCGCCAGCCCCAGCATGTTGCCGACCTTCCGCCGCTTCACCCACACCACTTCCTCGCCAACGAGTACTCGCCTACGAGTATGCGCCAGGCGCGGGGGAACCGACTCAGGGAAAAACCCCGGGATCTCAGAGGTCGAGCATGTACGGCACTTCGGTCTGCGCCCGCGTCGACATCCACTCGCGCAGGGCCTTGGTGGCCAGCACGTCGTCTTCGTTGTAGCGCAGCAGCCGCTCGCGCTGCTCGTCGTCGGGTGCCTCGCCGTCCATGCCGACGGCGTCGCGGTACCAGCGCATGGACGCCTCGCCGCCGGCCTCCGGGTCGCGCCACTCGAACCCGGCGACGGGCGCGATCACCTTGAGCCCCTTGCCGCGCGAGCACAGGAACTGGTCGGTGACGCTGCGGAACAGGTCGACCCACTCGTCGGAATCCACAAAGGACTGGACGTCCTTCTTGGCCGGAACCCCCGGCTGGTCGCCGAAGCGGTCGACGGAGCCGAACAGCCAGCGGTTCTCCGCCAGCGCGTTGTAGCAGTAGGCGCGGAACGTGAGCCCGGCCGCGAGCGTCCGCTCCCGCACGTCGGTGAACCACGCCCAGAACTCCGCGAACGAGCGAGCCTCGTCGACCGTCGGCAGCGGGTCCCACGTCGCGAAGGCGCGGTAGCCCTGCGGCACGCCGATGTCCGCGCCCGAGAGCAGCGTGCCCCACAGGTACGCGCCGGCGTCGCCGAAACTCTCCATGTCCACGTCGACCTCGACGTCGGCCCGGGGGACCTCGACGTGCGGCGTGCGGCGCACCACCGTCAAGTCGGCGAGCCACGCGCGCGCGAGCACGATCGCGTCGGCGAACGTGCCGCCCGTCCAGTTCATCGGTGGCGGCTCGGCGGCGGGGTCGAGCGCGGCCAGCTTGTCTACAGTGGACACGCCCGCCTTGCGCAGCTCCCCGGCGTCCTCCCCGCGCACCACGAGGCTGACGTCGCGCAGCTCGCCCAGCAGCACCTCGCACGTGGGCCAGAACGGGCAGCGCCGGCACTCCAGCACGCGCGAGGGCATGGCCAGCGGTTCGCCGCCGGTCGCGGCCGCCGTGGCCACGGCCAGCCGGTCGGCGAAGCGCACGTCGTACTCGTTCAGCGCGCTGCGCCCGCCGGGCCAGGTGCCGGCGGTCAGGTCGTGCCACACCACGACGTCGGCGTCCAAGCCGATCACGCCGCCGACGGCGCGGCCGGTCTCGGCCTTCCCGTACGTCTGCAGCATCCGGCGCAGGTGCGCGAGCCGCAGCTGGTCCCGCGGCTGCGACCGGACCTTGCGCGTTTCGTCGGGCGTGCGGTGGCCGGGATCGAGGTCGGTCAGCTCAGTCGTCGACGCACCCTGGCCGCGGTCGGTGATGCGGTGGCGCACCACGAGCACCGGCACGTATCCGGTCGCCGTGCGCACGAGCAGGTCGGCGCCGCCGCGCCGGTGGCCGATCGGGTCGGCGCGCAGCAGCGCACCCCAGATGTAGCGGACGCCCTCGGCGAGGGCCTCCTCCGTGAGCCGCACGCGGTCGGCCACCGGCAGGTCACGCGGGATCCGGGCCCACGTCGCGTCGGGCCCCGAACTCTCGACCAGCCGACGCACGATCGCCTCGCGGTGCGCCGTCGCGTCGGCGATCCGCTGCTGCGCCGTGGGATCCGGCGGCGGCAGCGGGACCTCGCGCATCGCGGGGTCGTGCTCCAGATGCACACGACGACGGCAGCGGCTGACCGCGCCGGCGTCGAGCAGCACCTCGTTACCCATGACGATCACCTTATCCGCCGCCCCCGTCAGAATCGCCTTTCCGTGCTGCGAGCCGACATGCCCGGGGCCGAAGGGACCAGTAAGTTCGACCCCGACACGTCGCAGGAGGTGGGCCATGGCGCGCAAGGCCAAAGAAGACGCGGGTGAAGCTCGGATCACCCCGAAGAAGGCGAAGAACGCGATCGCGGTGGCCAAGGTGATCGGCCCGGCTGTGCTGCCGGTCGTCGCGCCGTACGCCGTGCGCGCGGCCGGGGCGGCGCGGGAAGCGTACGACCGCTACCAGGCTCGCAAGCTCGGCGTCGCCGTCGACCAGCTCGGCGAGTTCACCGGGCGGGGCGCCGCGCTGCACGCCCGCATCGCCGGGCTCGTGCAGGGGCTGAACGAACTCAAGAAGTCGAGCAAGGCCACCGACGCCGACCAGAAGTTCGCCGCCGGCACGCAGGACACGCTCGAACAGCTCTCCGCCACCGTCCGCGCCGCCGAACGCATGCCCGCCGCCCGGCGCAAGGCCGCGCACCGCGCCGTCTCGAGTGAGCTCGACTCGCTCGAAGAGCAGCTGCTGCACCGCCTCGGCGTCTGAGCGCGCTCCGGGCCGCTCACCCCGTGAGGTGACCGGCCCGGCCGCGAACTCGACGCAGGTCAAGACGGCAACTGGATCCACTTGTGCGACCAAGAGCGCACGGCGTCGAGCACCGGCTCGAGGTCCCGGCCCTTGGCCGTGGCGTGGTACTCGACCTGCACGGGCGACGTGGCGATGACCTGCCGCTCGAGCACGCCCTCCTCCTCCAGCGTCTTCAGCCGCTGCGACAGCATCGTGTCGCTGACGCCCGGCACCGCGGCCTTGATCTGGCCGTAGCGGTGCTGCCCGGTGAGGACAGCGCGCAGGATCGCGCCCGTCCAGCGCGGGCCGATCAGCTCGATCGCCGCGTGGAAGCGCACGCACGTGTCCTGCACGTCCTCCCGCTGCCCCTCCATGACCTGCTCCCTAGTTGCCCGCCCGCAGCGGCGCGAGCGAGTCGGTGACGCGCACGAGCTCGTCGAACATCGCCTTGGCCGAGGTCTGGACGATGTCGTTCGGCACGAACTCGCCGGCCTCGTTCAGGAACTGCTGCACGAACGGGATCGACACGGCGTCGAACACCGGCGTCATGCGCAGCGTCGTCACGACCTGCTTGATCTGCTGCACCGCGCGCGTGCCCGCCGCGACGCCGCCGTAGCTGACCAGGCCGACGGCCTTGTACTTCCACTCGTTGTGGAGGTAGTCGATGGCGTTCTTGAGCTCGGCGTTGTAGCCGTAGTTGTACTCCGGCATCACGAAGACGAACGCGTCCGCCTCGGCGACCTTCGCGCTCCAGTCCTTGGTGTGCTGGTGCTCGTACTGGCCCAGGCGCGGGTGCTTGGGCTCGTTCATGAACGGCAGGTTGACCTCGGCGAGGTCCACGAGCTCGACGTCGAACCCGCCGTGCTCGATCGCCGCGGCTTCCGTCCACTTGGCCACCGGCAGTCCGACCCGGCCGGGCCGGGTGCTCGCCAGGATGATCTCCAGCTTCGGCAACGCCTCCGCCTCCTCCCGGCCCGACACGCGGGCCGCTCGACTAAGGAATCCTGAGCAACTTAGCATTCCTTAGCGAGCGGCCCGTGTGGGGTCGGTTACTTGATGAAGCCCTTCTCCAGCATCCACTGGTGGGCGACGACGCCGGCGTCCTCGCCGTCGACGTCGACCTGCTTGCACAGCTCCACCATCTGCTTGTTGTCGATCGCCGCCGTGATCTTCTCGAGCGGGCCCCGCAGCGCCGGGTGCTCGTTCAGGAAGTCGGTGCGCATCGTCACCGCCGCGTTGTACTGCGGGAACGCCTTCTTGTCGTCCTGGAGCACCCGCAGGTTCAGGCCCGCGATGCGGCCGTCGGTGGTGAACACCTCGCCGACCGGGCACGTGCCGTTGGCCACGGCGGAGTAGATGGTGCCGATGCCGAAGTTCTCGATCTTCGGGTTCTGGAAGCCGTACGCCTTCACCGCGGCCGGGAAGCCGTCCTGCCGGCTGGTGAACTCCGTCTCGAGGCAGAACCGCGCCTGGTCCGGGTGCGATTTGAGGAAGGTCGCCAGGTCGGACGTGGACTTCAGGTTGTTCTTCTGCGCGTACGCCTCCGTCGTGGCGAACGCGTACTGGTCGTTGAGCGGCGAGTAGTTGAGCCAGGTGATGCCGTTCTTCTCGGCGTCGGCCTTCGCGGTGGCCTCGTACTGCGCCTTCTCACCGCCGGGCACGGGGAGCTCGTTGCCCTGGTAGTTGATCCACCCGGTACCCGTGTACTCCCACGTGACGTCGGTCTGGCCGTTGAGCAGCGCCTGCCGCGACGAGTTCGACCCCTTGATGTCGGTGAGGTCGACGACGTCGGCACCGGCGGCGCTCAGCGCCATCTCCGCCATGTAGCCCAGGATGATGTTCTCGGTGAAGTCCTTGGACCCCACCACGACCCGGACGCCCTGGACACCGGGCGTCGGCTGGATCGACCCGGACTGGATCGAGTACGGCAGCGCGGTGTTGAGGTCGAGCCCGCACGCCGAGAGCGACACGGCCAGCACCGCCGCGCCGGCCAGGGCACCGGCCGTCTTCAGGACCTTCATCAGCGCAGTCCCTTCGGTCCGAAGTACTGCTCCGCCACGGCGCCGAGCCAGTCGACCAGCAGCGCCAGCGCGACGGCCAGCACCGAACCGGTGATCAGCACCTTCGTGAGGTTGAGCTTGTACCCGGTGTCGATCAGCAGGCCGAACCCGCCGGCGTTGACGAACATGCCGAACGTCGCCGTGCCGACGGCCAGCACGAGCGACGTGCGCAGGCCGGCCAGGATCAGCGGGATGGCCAGCGGGAACTCCACGCGCCACAGCACCGCCGACGACGACATCCCGATGCCGCGCCCGGCGTCGATCAGCGCCGGGTCGACCTGCTGCAGGCCCACCATCGTGTTCCGCAGCACCGGCAGCAGCGAGTAGAACGCCAGCGGCAGCGCCGCGACCCACAGGCCGCCGACCGCGCCGGTGAAGATGAACCACAGCACCAGCACACCCAACGCGGGCGCGGCCTGGCCGATGTTGGCGATCGCGAGGAAGAACGGCGCGAGGAACCGGGCCCAGCGCCGCGTGACCATGACGCCCAGCGGCACGGCCACGATCACCACGATCACCACGACGACCAGCGTCATCGCGACGTGGTCGCGCAGCGCGGTGAGCAGGGACGTCGCGTTCAGCGTCTCCTTCTCCGTGGCCGTCAGGCCGGTCCCGAAGACCCACCCGAGCGTCGCCGCGACCAGCACGACGACCGCGATGGGCTGGGCGAACAGGCGGAAGCGCTCCGCGCCGCGGGAGCCGGATTCGGTGCTGAAGCCGGTGTCGACGACCGCCGTCACTGCGCACCACCCGCGACCGGCTCGTGGTCGTCGGCGTGCTCTTCGCGCAGCTGCTGGATCGTGCTGATCACGGTGTCGAGCTCGATCATGCCGGCGAACTCGCCCCGCGGGCCGGTGACCGGCACGCCGCCACCCTCGGCGAGCATGGCTTCCAACGCGTCCTGCAGCGTCGACTGCAGGCTCACGATGTCGCGCAGCGGCTTGCCCGCCGTGCCCAGCGACGTCGCCGCGGTGAGCTCACGCCGGTGCACCCAGCGCACCGGACGGCGGCGGGCGTCGAGCACGAGGACGAAGTTCTTGCGCTGCTCGTCGAGCCGCTTGGCAACCTCACCCGGTGCCTCGTCGACGCCGGCGGTGAGCACGTTCTGCTTCAACTCGACGTCGCGCACGCGCAGGAGGGTCAGCTGCTTCAGCGAGGCACCGGCGCCGACGAAGCCGGCCACGGTGTCGTCGGCCGGATTCGCGAGGATCGCGTCCGGGGTGTCGTACTGCAGGATCTTCGACTGGTTGCCGAGCACGGCAATCTTGTCGCCGAGCTTCACGGCCTCGTCGAAGTCGTGCGTGACGAACACGATCGTCTTCTTGAGGTCGGTCTGCAGCCGCAACAGCTCGTCCTGCAGGTTGCCGCGCGTGATCGGGTCGACGGCGCCGAACGGCTCGTCCATCAGCAGCACCGGCGGGTCGGCCGCGAGCGCGCGGGCCACGCCGACGCGCTGCTGCTGGCCACCGGAGAGCTGGCGCGGGAAGCGGTCGCGGAAGTCGGCCGGGTCGAGGCCGACCAGGTCCATCATCTCCTCGACGCGCGCGGCGACCTTCTTCTTGTCCCAGCCCAGCAGGCCCGGAACCACGCCGATGTTCTGCGCCACCGTGAAGTGCGGGAACAGGCCGGCCTGCTGGATCGCGTAGCCGATGCGCCGCCGCAGCGTGTCCACGTCGAGCTTGAGCGCGTCGTCGCCGCCGATGGTGATGCGGCCCGACGTCGGCTCGATCAGGCGGTTGATCATCCGCATCGTGGTGGTCTTGCCGCAGCCCGACGGGCCGACGAACACCACGATCTTGCCTGCGGGCACGACCATCGAGAAGTCGTCGACGGCGGGTGCGCGGGTGCCCGAGTAGCGCTTGGTGACGTGCTCCAGTTCGATCTCGACGCCGGAGACCTGGTCGTCGGTGTGCTCAGCCACGGAGCCCCCTCGTTACGGTGAATCGCTTGATCAGGACGTAGATGCCGTCGAGCACGAGCGCGAGGATCACGACGCCGACGGTGCCCGTGAGGGCCTGGTTGAGGGAGTTGGTGCTGCCCGCGTTGGTGAGGCCCGAGAAGACCTCCGACCCCAGGCCGGGGCCTTTCGCGTAGGCCGAGATCACCGCGATGCCCATCAGCATCTGCGTCGCGACCCGCATCCCGGTGAGGATCGCGGGCCAGGCCAGCCGCAGCTCCACGCGCGTCAGCACCGCGAACCGGCTCATGCCGATGCCCCGGGCCGCGTCCGTGATCGACGGATCCACGCCGGCGAGGCCGACGATCGTGTTCCGCACGATCGGCAGCAGGCCGTAGAGGACCAGCGCGATGACCGCGGTGGTGGACCCCAGCCCCGAGATCGGGATCAGCAACCCGAGGAGGGCGAAGGAGGGGACGGTGAGGATCGTGCTGGCCAGCGCGGTCGCGACCGCCGAGCCGATGGGACTGCGGTACACCGCGATGCCGATCACCACGCCCAGCACCGCCGCGAGGATCGTGCACTGCACGACCATGCTCGTGTGCAGCCAGGACTGCAGCAACAGCCTGTCCCACCGGTCCGAGATGTACTCGAAGAGGTTCATGCGTATTCGTTCTCCCGCCGCTTGTGAGATGCCCCAGACGTCACCCGTTCGGAGTAGCTCATCAACCGGTAGCGTGACTACCCAGAACGGGCACGGACCAAACCTCCCGTCTCACCGATGATCGGCCCACCGTTTCGCATCCTGAGAACTTCGGCAACCGAAGCAAGTGGCCTGACCGGGGGGCCGTCACCTGATCGCAACGCGCCCACCTGCATCTACTTGAACGTTCAGCGAACGCGGGCTCACGGGCCGAGACCGTTCGATCACGGGCCGAAGCGGCGATAAGCTGCTGCGGTGAGCACCCGGATCCGGCAACGCGGCGCACTCGCCGCCGCGCGCGGCGGGCTGCTCGCGGCCAGTTGCGCGTCACTCGCCGTGACCGCTCACGCCGTCGCCGACGGCGGCCTGCCCGACCCCGCGCTGACCGTGCTGCTCACCGGGCTGCTCGGCTGGACCGCCACCGCGCTCGCCGGCAAGGCCCGCGGCCGGCTCGCGACCGTCGGCGTGCTCGGCGCCGGCCAGCTGGTCATGCACCTCGTGCTCACCACGCTCGCGACCCACGACGGCCACCCCGCCGCCGGCTGGACGAGCGGCTGGACGATGACGGCGGCCCACGCCGTCGCCACGCTGGTCACCGCTCTGCTTCTCGCGCGCGCGGACGCGCTGCTGCTGGCCGTGCTCCACGTGCTTCGCGCGGTCCTGCCGCGCCTCATCCCGACGCTTCCCGTACCCGCCGCCGCGGGTGCGGTCCTCCCGCCGCGGCCCGCCGGGGCCGTGGCGATCCTCGACGTCGAACTGCGGCGCGTCCGCGGCCGGCGCGGGCCACCCGTCTTCTCCTGAACCCAGCTCGATCCCCTCTTTCCTCACCGGCGGAGCCCGCGAAACGCTCCGCCGGCTCACCCTGTTCAGGAGAAACCCTTGTCCCAGCACGTCTTCAAGCGCGCCGCCGTGGTGGCCGCGACCGTCGGCCTCGCCGGCCTGTTCGGCGCCGGCATCGCGTCGGCGCACGTGACCGCCAACGTCTACGGCGACCAGCCGGCCAAGGGCGGCTACGGCTCGATCTTCTTCCGCGTCCCCAACGAGGACGCGAAGCTCGGCACCGTCAAGCTCGAGGTCGACATCAAGCCGGAGTACGGCATCGGCAGCGTGCGCACCAAACCGATCCCCGGCTGGACCGCGCAGGTCACCGAATCGGCGCTGCCGCAGCCGGTGACCACGGCCTCCGGCACGAAGATCACCGAAGCCGTCACCAAGGTGGTCTGGACCGCGCAGCCCGGCACCAAGATCGGGCAGAACGAGTTCCAGGAGTTCCAGATCAGCGCCGGCCCGCTGCCGGCGAACGTCGACCAGCTCGAGTTCCCCGCCATCCAGACCTACGAGGGTGGCAAGGTGGTCGAGTGGAACCAGCCGACCCCCGCGGGCGGTGAAGAGCCGGAACACCCGGCGCCCACCGTCAAGCTCGCCGCCGAGAGCACCGACGGCGACCACGCGTCGATGACCGCCGGCGCGAGCGGCACCGAAGCCGCGGCACCGGCGTCCGAAGACACCACGGCCCGGTGGCTCGGCGGAGCCGGCCTCGTCGTGGGTGCCCTCGGGCTCGGCATCGGCGGGGGCGCCGTCCTGCGCTCGCGCCTCGCCGCCACCGGGCACAGCGCCGCGAACGGAAACACCGAAGGAACCAAGTGATGCGGAAAGCGCTCCTCGCGCTGGCGATCACCGGGGTGGCCCTGCTCGGCACGGCCACCCCGGCGCTGGCGCACAACGTGCTGATCAGCTCCGACCCGGCGAACGGCGCGTCCGTCGCCGCCGGTCCGGCGAAGGTCACGCTGACGTTCGACCAATACGTGCAGAACGCCGACGTGAACCAGATCGCCGTGACCGGGCCGGACGGCAACCAGTGGGCCGAAGGCCCGGTGACCGTGGAGAACAACGTGATCAGCGCGCCGCTGCGGCCACTCGGCCCCGTGGGCAAGTACACCGTCGGCTACCGGATCCTGTCGGCCGACGGGCACCCGGTGTCGGGCGAGATCCCGTTCACGCTCACCAAAGCGGGTGCCGGTACGCCGGCGAAGGTCGACGCGGCCAAGGCGTCCGGGGCACCCGCCTCGGCGGCCACCGGCTCGACGTCGAACTCGACCGGGATCCCGATCTGGGTGTGGATCGCCGGCGCCGTGGTCCTGCTCGCGATCGGGCTGACCGTCGCGCTGCGCACCGGGCGTGAGCCGAGGCAGGAGAAGACGAAGCAGTGACGCGAGCCGAGACCACCTCCACGGTCCGCTGGTCCACGCTGGTCTGCGTGGTCACGGCGGGCCTGCTGGGCGCGCTGATCGGCGTCGCGCTCACGGCGGCCGCCCCCGTGCCGGGTGTGGTGGAGCCCAGCGAGGTGGTCTCGGCCGCCATCCCGATCGTGCGCGTGCTGATGGACCTGGCCGCGGTCGCCACGATCGGGCTGGGGCTGCTGTCGGTGATGGTCGGGTACGACCGGCCGAAGCTCACCGAGCCGATCATGCAGCGGGCGCGGCCCGCGGCGGTCGCGTCCGCACTGATCTGGTCGGCCACCTCCGTGGTCGCGCTGATCCTGCAGACGGCGGAGTACAAGCCGGGCCGGTCGACGCTGACCGCGAGCGACATCGGCTCCTACATCGCGGAGGTCGGCGCCGGCAAGGCGCTCGTGATCGTCGCGGTGCTGGCGCTGCTGCACGCGGGCCTCGGCTTCCTCTCGCTGCGCCAGGGCGAGAAGGTGCCGGCCGAGGTGCGCGTGGGCGTGGGCATGTTCGCCCTGCTGCCGCTGCCGGTGACCGGCCACGCGTCGAACTCGTCGTGGCACGACTACACGATGATCTCGATGGAGCTGCACGTGATGAGCGCCGTCGCGTGGTGCGGCGGCCTCGGCGCGATGATCGTGCTGCTCGCGACGAACCGCACGCTGCTGGCCCACGCGCTGCCGCGGTTCTCCAAGCTGGCGACGCTGTGCCTGATCATCTCCGCGGTGACCGGCGTGTTCAACGGCGCCGTCGAGATCCTGGCCAACCCCACCATCAGCTTCTGGGCGGGCGTCTTCACCACGCCGTACGGGCAGCTGGTGCTGCTGAAGATCGGGTGCACGGGGGCGATCGCGCTGCTCGCCGGCAACCTCCGCTGGCGGCTGATGCCGCAGATCGTGCGCCACAACCGCACGGCGATCGCGTCGTGGGCCACGCTCGAGCTCACGGTGATGGGGCTGGCGTTCGGCTTCGCCGTGGTGCTCACGCGGGCACCGGTCGCCGTCTCCTGAGCCCCGAACGGCCCGAGATCACGTCACGTAGCTGCAAATTGCACTACGGAACTAGCAATCCATCGTCCGAGGCGACCCGCCGAGCCGAATTTTCTACTCGCGCCAGCACCTCGTCGGCAGTCGGCTGGAAAGCGATGAGCGGTCATCTCGGGGCGTCGAATGCACGTGCATCGGCTCATGTATGTGACGCAGGGCACTTGTCCCGGTGAGCGGTACTCAGTGGTAACGAGTCCAGGTGACATTCGTGCGCCCGTGGCGGAGGTCGTCGAGCCGGCGGTGCAGCTCGGGTCGCACCCTCGGATGGCTGCGCAGGATCGGCAGCACGCTGGTCGTGAGCTTGAGCTCCCGCACGGCGCGCAGCACGGCGAAGCCGGGCCAGGCGGTGACGTCGAACCCGTACGCGCGGGAAAACCGCAGGTAGCGGCTCGGCCGGTCACCGAACCGCTCACGGCCGACGGCGAGCGGCGTGAGGTCCCACTCCGGCGGGCCGACGCACGAGGAGTCGAAGTCGCACAGCACCGGGCCGTCCCGGCCGGAGATCACGTTGCCCGGATACGCGTCACCGTGGACGAAACCCTTGGCCAGTGGGAACTCCAGCGTCGCGAGCTGCGCCTCGACCTCCGCGCAGCGCTCCAGCAGGAACTCGCGGTCGCCGTCGGCCAGCTCCTCCGCGTCGGAGACCCGGGCGCGCACCGCGTCGAACGGCTCCCACTCGACGAGGCCCTCGGGCGGCGGCAGCGCGTGCACCCGGCGCAGCAGTCCGGCCAGGTCGGCAGGGCCAGCCGGCGGTCCGGCGGACGGCACCTCGTGCCACACCGTGACCAGGTGCGGTCCGACGGCCAGCGGCTGGTCGACGCCCTCCAGCAGCCGGATCGCGGGCACGTCGTGGTGCGCGAAGTGGCGGGCGACGCGCACGACGGTGTCGACGCGGTGGCGAAGCCGCGTGGAGCCGACGATCCGCACCACGACCGGGGCGCTGGCCAGCGCGTACACCGCGTTGTTGGTGAAGCGCAGCAGCCGCGCGGCCGTCGGGTCCAAGCCCAGCAGCGCGCACGTTTCGGTCAGGACCCCGTGCAGCTTCGCCTGCGTGAAGCGGCCGTCGACCGGCGCACCGGTGCTTGCGGCGACCTCAGGCGGCGTAGAAGATCTTGAGCCGGTCGGCGAGATCACGCGCGTCACCGTTGTTGCGCCGACGCTCGGCCTCGACCTGCAGCGGGCGCATCCGGTCCTTGACGCGCTCGGACTTGATGCTCTCCGCGTAGTCGATGGCCTTGCCACCGACCTTGGCGCCGTGGTCGAGGTCGCCGTCGAGCAGGTGGTTGGTGGCCAGCGCGCTGAGCATGAACGTCTTGCTGCGCGCCATGTCGTCGGTGTAGGACTCGACGGCCCTGGTCAGCGCGGGGATCGCGTACTTAGTGTGCTCGGGGTTCTTCTGCGCCAGCACCGTGTGGACGGTGCCGGTCATCGCGTAGACGTCGGTCTCGTTGAAGAACTTCACCCACGACTCGGCGTTGGCGACGTCGGCGCGCGCGAACTCGTCCTTGCTGCGGCCGAGCAGCTTCGTGGCCTGCTCCTCGTTGCCCATCATCGCGTAGGCCCAGGCCTCGTTGGCGCAGAGCACCGCGACGGCAAGCTCCGAACCCGATTCCTGCGCGGCGATCTGGCCGAGCTGGAAGAGTTTCAGCGCGTCATTGGGCGCGTCCTGGTGCAGGTAGACGCGGCCCATGCGGTAGAGCACGTTGGCCACGAGCGGGTGGCTGTCGCCCTGTTTGGCCAGGTCCAGCGCGTTGGCGAAGTGACCGCGGGCGGAATCCATGAGCCCGGTGTCGAACGACGTCCAGCCGGCGAGGCTGTGCAGGTCGGCCAGCGCCACGAACAGGCGGGACTTGACCAGCTCCGTCGAGTTCGCCTCGAGCATCTGCTGGCCCCAGGACAGCTGCGCCACCACGGCGTCGCGGCAGAACCCGCCGCCGTACTGGTAGTCGAGCGAGCGCAGCGCTCTGGTCGCCGCCTCGACCTGGCGCACGTCGGTCATCCCGATGCGCCCGGGAGCGGGCGTCCGCGCGGGCGCCTCCGACCACGTCCCTGATTCCGGACCGAACACCGCCGCACCCATCGTGACCTGGGCGGCGTGCGCGAGGAACCTCCGTCGCTTCACGGACTCGTCCTCCTCAGCCTGCCGGCCGTCGGACGAACCGACGACCCGTATCGCCGTGGTCTCGTCGTACGCGAGACCCATGTACCCACGGGGGACACCCAGGCCGTCGGCGATTCTCGTGAGGACGTCGTAGGCCATGACCTGGCGACCCTTGAGGATCTCCGACACCTCGGACTGCGACTGGCCGGTCATCGCGGCGATCTGGCGCTGCGAGACGCCGTGCTTGCGCAACAAGCGGTAGACCGCGCTGATCTCCCTGGCCGCCAGCGCCGAACGCATGTCGGGCTGTTCCCAGGCGTCGGGCGGAACCGGGCTGCCCTGGCGGGCATCGGCACCGGAAACGCTGTCGCCGGAGCTGGCGTCCATAACGACCCCTCACCATCCGTTGGGCGTCGGAAGCAGACTAAGCACACCTGTGAAACCTTGTGAAACGAGCAGACAGTGTGTCTGATCGGCCCGGCCGAACTCCACTGACCGCTTACCGTGGAACCCCGTCCGGTCACCGCTATGACGCGGTTTCGACCTTCTATCGCACTCGCTTTCACTTCACTGTAGTTGTCAGATCTCCGTCACCGCCCGGACACCGGCAGCGATCACGGAGAGCTACGAAAACCGGGCGGCCCGTCAGAGGTTTGTCGGACGAGAGATCGTCCGGCGGACGGGAAACCGGACCGAACGGTGACGACGCGGACGTGCATCTCGCAAGGTGCACTCGGACGAGAGAGCGGTGGAGGGCCAGTGGAGTTCGTTGACTCGCTCGCAGGAGGACATGCCGGGACCATGGTGCGGCCCGTGCGGCCCGCCCCGGGCGCGGCGGCTGTCGCCACGGCGACCCGGCCGGTCACCCCCTCCGCCGTCGCCGACCCCCGCACGGCGGGCGTGCGTCACTACGAGGGCGGACAGCTGGTGTGGCGCGTGCAGTGCGGTGACCTCATCAGCCGCGAGCGCGCGGTGACGGTGTTCGTCGAGGACGACCAGGTCGTGGTCGTTTCACCCCCGGGTGAGACCGCGCGCCTGACGTCCGGCCAGCTCGGCCAGCTCCGGGCCGCGCTCAACGAAGCCGCCAAAATGGCGGAAAGGTAACGGTGAGCTCTCGATGGATCAGGTACTCGGGCAGGTCCTCCGCAACGCGGTCTGGGAACGCCTCGACATGCTGTCCGACCTGGCGAACCGCGCCGACGCCCAGTCGCTCGTCTCGGTGGCCCGCTCCGAACTGCCGCGCCTGACCGAAGGCTGGCGGGCGATGCTGCAGGCGCACGAGCCCGACGAGCGCGGTGACTGCCCGACCTGCTCCACCCGGTGGCACCGCTGCAAGGCGCCGTGCTCGGTGTGGCAGGTGGCGCACGAGCACCTGGTCGCCGGCGGCCTCGCGCCGCAGGCCCGCACCCAGGACGAGAGCCGCTCCAGCCGACGCCGTCTCCCGAACCAGGCCCGGCGCGCGGACCGCGTGTCGCCGGCCGAAACCACCGGCCGCCACGCGCTGGTGACCCCCCGGGCCGCCACGGCCTGACCCCGAACCGGCGAGCGAGCGCCGGGTCCGACCGCCCCAGTCGACCCGGCACCGGCACCCTCGCCTCAGCCGCGGACTGGTTCGTCCGTCCCCCCGAGCGCGACGAACCAGTCCCGGTACCCCGGCCCCCATCGCGATTAATCGAAAATTATCACGGCAAGATCTAGCGAACGGCGAAATCCGCCGCTAGGTTGAAGATCATCGCAGCTGGTCCAAACCCTGCTGCGTCCACGAACTCCGTGGGCCGGTGCCGTTGCACTCCCCTCCCCCGACCGGCACCGGCCCGCGGTTCCACTTTTCGGTGTTATCGCCTTTGCCCGATTACCGGACGGCTCGCACCCGCGTGACGAGCACTCCCGCGACCACGGTCGCGAGCGCCGCCGCCCCGAACAGCGCCGGGTAGCCGCCGAGCCACTTGAGGATCAGCGTCGTCAGCAACGGCGCCACGACCTGCGGCAGCGAACTCGCGATGTTCACCACGCCGAGGTCCTTCGCGCGGTTCTGCGCGACCGGCAGCACCTGCGTGAGCATCGCCAGCGCCACCGCCATGTACACGCCGAACCCGACGCCCAGCAGTGGCGACGCGACGAGCGCGACCGGCCAGGTCTGCCACACCACGAGCAGCAGCGCGGCCAGCGCCATCACGGCCGAGGACGCCAGCACGTACGGCTTGCGGCGGCCCGACGCGTCGGAGAAGTGCCCGGCCAGCACCGCGCCGATCACGAGCGCCACGCCGTAGAGGCCCATCATGATGAGCAGCCCGGTGTCCGGATCGGGGTAGTGGACGGCGTCCTTGAGGAAGAACAGCAGGTAGAGGGTGCCGAACGCGTTGCCGAGGTTGATCATGAAGTGGCAGCCCCAGGCCCACGCGAAGTCCGGGTGCTTGCGCGGCGACACCCACAGCTCGGCCAGCACGTCCTTGCGGCGCGCGCTCGGCCGGAACGCCACCGGCAGGCGCGCGTCGGGCGTCCGCAGCACGAACGCGGCGGCGCCGCCGAGCACGATCACCGCACACACCGCGTACCCCAGGGGCAGGCCGGCGAGGTCGAGCATCACGACCACGACAACGGCGCCGAGCACCGTGCCGAGCATCTGCGCGATGCCGACGAGCCCGCCCACCTGCGCGCGCTGACCCACCGGCACGCGGTCGGCGATGCCGCACATGAGCGTGGCGAGCATGCCGTTGAGCCCCGCCTGCACGAGGCACCAGCCGAGGGTCATCACCACGACGTTCGGCGCTTCGGCGAGCACCACCAGGCCGACCGCACCGGTGACCGCGCCGGCGACCGTCCACGGGTGGCGGCGGCCGAAGCGCGAGGTGGTGCGGTCCGACAGCAGCCCGATGGCCGGGTTCGCGACCAGCGCCACCGCCGCACCGATGCCGGTGACGACGCCGAACACGGTCTCCTTGTTCGCCGCGTCCAAAATTTCAGCCTGCTGCGGCAGCAGGACCTGGATCGGCGCGTAGATCCCCAGCCACAGCGCGATGTTCGCGAAGAACAGCAGGCTCATCCAGGCGGGGCGCACCCGCACGACGGGTTCGGCGAACGCGGCCGGGACCCCGTTGGTGGTCGTGTCACTCATCGTTGACCAGCTTTCGATACCACGTGAAGGAGTCCTTCGGCGTGCGGCGCTGAGTCTCGTAGTCCACGTGCACGAGCCCGAAACGGGGTGCGTAGCCCTTGGACCACTCGAAGTTGTCGAGCAGCGACCAGACGAAGTAGCCGCGCACGTCCACGCCGGCATCCACGGCTTCGCGCACGGCCCGCAGGTGCCCGTCGAGGAAGTCGATGCGCTCGGGGTCGTGGACGAGGCCGTCTTCGCCCGGTTCGTCGGCGAAGCTGCAGCCGTTTTCGGTGACGTAGACGGGAGGGAGGTGCTCGAGGTAGCGGTCCTGGAACGACACCAGCAGCTCGCGCAGGCCCTGCGGCACGATCGGCGAGTCGTTGGTCGTCATCGGGTAACCCTCGATGGGGCGCAGCTCGAACGGAAGGGGATTCCCCTCACCGGGTGCCGCGACGCCCAGCGGTTCGTAGTAGTTGACGCCGTAGAAGTCGAGCGGCTGGTGGATGACCGGCAGGTCGTCGGCGAAGCTTTCAGGAAGGTGGGGGTGGATCTGCTCGGGGTAGCTGCCGAGCAGCACCGGGTCGGCGAAGGTGCGGTTGAGGAGGGCGTCGAGCCAGTCCTTCGCCTCATCGGCGCCCTCGCCGACGGACCAGATCGGCGAGTGGTTGTTGGCCGTGCCGATGCCGGTGGCGCCGGCCGCGCGCAGCGCCTGGACGGCGAGGCCGTGGGCGAGGTTCTGGTGGTGCGCGGTCGGGAGGGCGTCGAGCAGGAGGAACTGGCCGGGCGCGTACTCGCCGATGCCGTAGCCGTAGATCGACATGACCACGGGCTCGTTGAGCGGGATCCACATTTTCACCCGGTCGGCGAAGCGCTCACCCACGACGGTGGCGTATTCGGCGAAGCGGTTCGCGGTGTCGCGGTTGAGCCAGCCGCCCGCGTCTTCGAGCGCCTGCGGGGTGTCCCAGTGGTAGAGCGTGACGACGGGCTCGATGCCGGCGGCGCAGACCTCGTCGATGAGCTTGTCGTAGAAAGCCAGGCCCTCGGCGTGGGGCTTGCCGGTACCGGTGGGCTGGACCCGCGGCCAGGCGATCGACATCCGGTAGGCGCCGACGCCGAGTTCCGCCATCAGGGCGATGTCTTCGGAGTAGCGGTGGTAGTGGTCCGCCGCTACCTTGGCGTCCTCACCGCGCGCGATCTTTCCGTCGGTCGCGGTGAAGGTATCCCAGATGGACGGTCCGCGGCCCGCTTCGGCCGTGGCGCCTTCGATCTGGAACGCCGAGGTTGACACACCCCAGAGGAATTCGGGCGGGAAGGTCGGGTAGTCCACCGGCGGAACACCTCTCTCATCCGGCCACCCGGTCGGGTGAACATGAAAAGTTCTCATATGTTAGGTCGTCACTCGTCCAGGGGGAAGCCCGCAAGGGCGCTAAAGTCCCAGATCAGACGAGTGGTTCCGTCGTCACCGGCGGAACAGGGAAGCGAGAAGGACCGAGGAACGACAGTGTCCGAGACCCAGGCGGAGACCACTCCGCTCCGGCGCAAGCCCGTGCAGCAACGCAGCGCGAAGCGGGTGGAGCAGATGCTCGACGCCAGCGCCCAGCTCATCGACGAGCTCGGCTACGACGCCTTGACGACCACCCTGATCGCCAAGCGCGCGAACGTCGCGGTCGGTTCGCTGTACCAGTTCTTCCCCGACAAGCGGGCCGTGGTGCAGGCGCTGACGCAGCGGAACCTGGAGCGTTTCGTAGCCGCGGTGAACGAGCGGCTCAAGGAGCTGAACCCCGAGCACTGGTGGAACATCGTCGACTCGGTGCTCGACATCTACCTGCGGATGCACCGCGAGATCCCGGGCTTCTCCAAGGTCCACTTCGGTGACGTGATCGACCTGCAGCTCCTGGACCCCGTGCGCGACAACAACTCCGTGATCGTCGACTCGCTCGTCGACATCCTGCGCGTGCAGGTCGACCGCCCGGCCGACGAACTCCGCTTCGCCATCGCCATCGCCAACGAGACGGCCGACGCGCTGCTGAAGCTGGCCTTCCGCCGCGACCCGCAGGGCGACGAACGCATCGTGGCGGAAGCGAAGTACGTCGTGAAGGGCTACCTGGCGAGCAAGTTCGGCGAGTGACGGCGGACCGCTTCGAGGAACCAGTCGAGGGCCGGCGTGAGCGGATCCGGCGCCGCCCAGCCGTTCACGCGGGCGAGGAGCCGGAGGTAGTCGTCGCGTCTCGGGTCGGCGGCTGCGCGGATCCGCGTGAGGTCTTCGGCTGTGGGGTCGATGGCTCGAACGGCAGCCGCGCCGTCCTGCCCGGAGGACTTGAGCTCCACGACGCGGTGGACGACGTCCTTGGCCAGGGTGTGGTGGTCTTCGACCAGGCGCTGCAGCAGGGCGCGGAACTCCGGGTCCCGGGTCAGTTCCGCGAGCTCGACCCACGCGTCGACTTGCCCGGGCGTGGGCTCGTCGGGCAGCTCGGGGGTGAGTGAGCGCTCGATCCCCGCGATCGCCGGGTTGTCGCGCACACCGCCGAACACCGCGTCGAGGAACTCCCCGACGAGCCGGCGCCGCTCGCTCCCGCTCAGTGCGGCCAGTTCGTGCATCAGCTCCACCTCTTCTGCTCCGGCTCCCCGCCGCGCGACGGCCAGCAGCACGGCCCGGCGCAGCTTCAGCTCGTTGATGCGGGCGCCCAGCTCCTGCGCCTCCCGCCGCGCGACGTCGGCCACCTTGGCCTCGCGCTCGACCACCGCCCGGATCGTCGCCAGTCCGACGCCGAGCGCTCGCAAGGTGCGAACCAGCCGGAGCCGGGCGAGGGCCTCGGCCCCGTAGCGGCGCCGGCCGGCGTGATCCCGCCCGGCCGTCGGCACGAGCCCGACGTCGGAGTAGTAGCGGACGGCCTTGACCGTCAGGCCGGTCTGCCGGGCGAGCTCACCGATGGCGAGGAGGTCGTCTTCCACGCCGGTAAGCCTGCCTCCTCCCCTTGCGGGAGGGGCAAGCCCGCCGCCGCGGTCAGGGGACGAAGACCGCGCCGACGCTCTGGTTGTTCGCCTCGATGAGGAACGAGTTGTGCGCCGTGTTGGCGGTGACGCGGGTGTAGGCGACGAAGGTGCGCGCGCAGGACGCCAGCACGGGCACGTTCGTCAGCCAGGTGTTGATCTTGAAGTGGTGCACGGTGCTCGTGACGGTCACGCCGGCGAGGGGACCATTGGTGGTGGTGTGGCAGACGTGGCCCGAGCCGTCGAGCTGGTTGACCACGAGCTGGGTGCCGACCAGTGAGTTCGAGCCGCTCATGCGGGCGCCGGCCGAACGCTGGCAGAGGCCGTTGTCGGCGCCGTAGCAAACGGTGATGTTGAGGTCCCCGATGGCCTGGACCGTGGTGGCGCCGGCGGGCGCGGTGAACGTGACGGCGTTGGCCGTGGCGGAGGTGTTCACCAGCACCTTGCCGTTGAAGGTCTGCTTGACCGCGGCGATCGGGCCGTACACGTCCTGCAGGTAGGACGAACCCAGCACCGTGAGGTGGCCGGCGGTGTTGGCGGCGTGGTTCACGAACTGCGCGTAGACGGCGCAGGTGAGCGCGCTGTCGGCGGGCGCGGTGACGAAACCTCGGGTGAGCAGCGTGGTCGCGGTGCCGGCGAGCACGTTCTGGCCGCTCACCAGCTGAGCGGCGTTGGTCGTCTGCCCCGGGCGGCGGCAGTACACCAGGTGCGACACCTCGGTGACCTGCGCCGCGGCGTCGACGTTCAGCTTGCTGCTGAGGTAGTGCGTCTGCCCGGCCGGGATCGTCACGGCGGCGCCGAGCGCGCGGGTGTGCTTCGAGGCCGCCGGGGTGCTCGACGGGTCGCTCGCGTAGCCGCCCGGGGCCGAGATCGGCACGGTCGTCGCGGCGTTCGCGGGCGCGCCGGTGAACGCCACCGGCGCCAGCGCGATCAGGCCGACCACGGCTGCTTTGGCCAGCAAACTGGTGCTGCGCATGAAAATTCCCCCCATTTCGGCGCGCCCGGCGGCGCGCTCCGGAGGCATTGTCGAGCGGCCGGATCACGGCCGTCAACGGTTTCACCGAGGAGAGGGGCTGTTTGTCCACAGGGGACTCGAGTTGTGGACAAACCCTGTGGACAACCTTGGGGCTCAGCCGAAGTTCTTGTGCTCGCCCCGATACGTCGGGACGGTGCGGTCGACCTGGGAGTCGCGGACGAGGTGGTAGTGGTCGAACCGTTCGGCGAGTTCGCCGGCCTTCGCGTGGCGGAGCCAGACGCGGTCGCCGAGGCGCAGGGCACGGGCGGCGGCACCCGTGACGGGGGTCTGGACCTCACCGGCGCCTTCGAAACCGAGGAGTTTCAAGCCTTCCGGGTGGTACGGCGAGGGGACGCGCGAGGCGCCGGCCGGACCGGAGGCGATGTAGCCGCCCGAGAACAGGGTGGCGACGTCGCGAGCGGGGCGGCGGACGACGGGCAACGCGAAGAGCGCGGCCGGGCGCGGGTGGAAGCGGGAGTAGCCGTCGAAGAGCGTCGGCGCGACGAGGCCCGAACCGGCGGCGATCTCGGTGACGGCGGATTCCGCCCCGGTCGATTCGACGCTGCCGGTGCCGCCGCCGTTGACGAACTCGAGGTCGGCCAGGTCGCGGAGGGCGCGGACCACGGCGCCGCGACGGCGGGAAAGCTCGGCGGCCGACCGGCGCTGCATCCAGCCGATCACGGCGTTCGACACACCGCCGCCGGCCGCGTCGCCGAGGCCGGCGATCTGGCCTTCGTACGCCATCAGGCCGGTGAGCACGAAACCCGGCCGGGCGGCGATCGCGCGGGCGAGCGAGACGGCTTGTTTCACGGTGAACACCGGCGAGCGCCGGGTGCCGACGTGCACGCCGGGCAGCGGGCGCCACGACGCGTCGAGTTCGAGGCACACGCGGATGTCCGGGTGCCGCTGGCCGAGGGCGGCGTCGACGAGGTCCAGGTGATCCGCCGAATCGACCATGATCGTGATGGCCGCGCGGGCTTCGTCGGACGCGGCGAGGCGGCGCAGGGCCTCGTGGTCGGCCGTCGGGTAAGCGACGACGACGTCGCGCGTGGTGCCTTGCTCGACGTGCCACACGGCCTCGGCGAGCGAGTAGCACATCAGGCCTTCGAAGCCGTCGCGGTCGAGCACGCGTTCCAGCAGGTAGCGGCACCGCACGGATTTGCTGACCACCCGGATCGGCTTGCCCGCCGCGCGGCGGAGCAAGTCGTCGGCGTTCGCGTCGAACGCGTCCAGGTCGACGATCGCGAAGGGGGGATCGAGGTCCTTCGTCGCCAGGTCGTACCCGTGGGAAGAGGTGGTCACGGACTTACGGTACGACAACAACGGTTGAAACGCGAATCTCATTCACTTACTGTTCCTGCCACTACCGTGAGGACACTCAGCTCGGCGACGACAAGGTGCGCGCATGACTCCGTGGAGCAACTGGGCCGGCACCGCCAAGGCCTCCCCGCAGCGGGTGCACCGGCCCCGCAGCACGGCCGAGGTAGCCGCCGTCGTCGCCGGCATCACGAGCACGGGACGGCGCGTGCGGCCCTGGGGTAGCGGCCACTCCTTCACGGCCATCGCCGTCGCCGACAGCGACGCGCTCGACCTCACGCGCTGGGCCGGCATCGAGCGCGCCGACCTCGAAACGCACCAGGTGACCGTTCGCGCCGGCACCACGATCAAGCAGCTCAACGCGGAACTCGACGCGCTCGGGCTCGCCATGACGAACCTCGGCGACATCGACGCGCAGACGATCGCCGGCGCGATTTCAACCGGCACCCACGGCACCGGCGCACGCCTCGGCGGCATCGCCACCCAGATCACCGCGCTGCAGCTCGTGCTCGCCGACGGTTCCGTCGTCAGTTGCTCCGCCGAGGAACGACCGGACCTGTTCAACGCCGCTCGCGTCGGCCTCGGCGCGCTCGGCGTGCTCACCACCGTCACCCTGCAGTGCGAACCCTCGTTCGTGTTGTCCGCGCAGGAGCGCCCCGAGCCGTTGGAGCAGGTGCTCGAGGGCTTCGACGAGTTCGCCGCCGAGAACGACCACTTCGAGTTCTACTGGTTCCCCTACGGCAAGAACGCGCTGGTCAAGCGCAACAACCGGCAGCCGCTCGGGACGCCGCGCCGGCCGCTGTCCAAGGTCCGCCAGTTCGTGGACTACGAGCTGACCGAAAACGTCGCGTTCGGCGGCCTGTGCCGCCTCGGGCGCGCGGTGCCGCGGCTCGTGCAGCCGCTCGGCGGGTTCGCCGCCCAGGTGCTCTCGGCGCGCGACTACAGCGACCTCTCGCACCGCGTGTTCGTGACGCACCGCGGCGTGCGGTTCGTGGAGTCCGAGTACGCCGTGCCCCGCGAATCACTGCTCGACGTGCTGGCCGAGCTGCGCGCGCTCGTGCCCCGGCTGGCGAACCCGGTGATGTTCCCAGTCGAGGTGCGCGTGGCCGCCGGCGACGACATCTGGCTGTCCACGGCGAGCGGCCGCGACTCGGCCTACGTCGCGATCCACCAGTTCGTCGGCATGCCCTACCGCGAGTACTTCGACGGTTTCGCGGCGATCTGCGCGCAGGTCGGCGGCCGCCCGCACTGGGGCAAGATGCACGACCTCGACTCGCACACCCTGCGCACGCGCTACCCGTACTTCGACGATTTCCTGCGCGTGCGCAAGGAATGCGACCCGGGCGGCACGTTCACCAACACGTACCTCGACCGGGTCCTCGGCCCTGCTTGATCAGTTCGGCTCGAACAGCGAGCTGACCGACTCGCCGTTGTGGATCCGCCGCATCGCCTCGGCCATCGCCGGCGCGATCGACAGGATCTTCAGCTTTTCGGTGCGTTCCTCGAACGGCACCGGGACGGTGTTGGTGCAGACGATCTCCAGCACGTCCTCCTGGCTGCCGATGCGGTCGATCGCCTTGTCGGCGAACAGGCCGTGGGTGCAGGCGACGCGGATCGAGCGCGGGCCGAGCTCGCGCAGCCGGTCGAGCAGCTCCAGCACGGTGCTGCCGCGCGCGATCTCGTCGTCGAGCACGATCACGTCGCGGCCGGTGATGTCGCCGATCACCGACGTGATCTCCACGCGGTCGTCGGCGTAGCGCTGCTTCGTGCCGGACGCGACGCGCACGCCGAGCAGCCGCGCGAAGTGCGCCGCTTCCTTCGCGTTGCCGAGGTCGGGCGAGACGACGGTGGCGTTGGAGAGGTCGTACTGGCGGAAGTGGCGGGCCAGCTCGTGCAGCGCGTGCAGGTGGTCGACGGGTACGGAGAAGAAGCCGTGGACCTGCGGCGAGTGCAGGGTCATGGCCAGCACGCGGTTCGCGCCCGCGGTCACCATCAGGTCCGCCACGAGGCGACCGCCGATGGAGATGCGCGGCGCGTCTTTCTTGTCGGAGCGCGCGTACGCGTAGTGCGGCATGACGACGGTGGTGCGAGCCGCGGACGCGCCGCGGGCGGCGTCGAGCATCAGCAGCAGCTCGACCAGGTGTTCCTGCACCGGCTTCACCAGCGGCTGGATGAGGAAGACGTCGCGCTCGCGGCAGTTGGCCTGCAGCTGCACCTGGAGGCAGTCGTTGGCGAAGCGCTCGACTTGGACCGGGAGCAGCGGTACCCCGAGGTGGGTGCAGATCTCCGCCGCCAGTTCGGGATGAGCGCTACCGCTGAAAACCGCGATGTCCCGCAAGGAGGATTCCCCGTTCGCGTGGTCCGATGGATGCGAACCCGATCCTAATGGTGCAGGTCAGAGCGCCGAGATCGCCTCGTCGATCGGGTCGTCACCCGCGATCAGCTCGAGCGTGCGGCGCGCGGTGTCCGGCGCGTCGAGCAGGGCGACCACGACGGCGGCGACGTCTTCGCGCGACACCTCCGCGCGGCTGGTCTTGTCGGCGATCTTGACGTGGCCCGTGCCGGAGTCGTTGGTCAGCGGGCCGGGCCGGAGGATCGTCCAGTCGAGGTCGCGGGTCCGCAGGTCCTCCTCGGACGCCCGCTTCGCCCGCAGGTACGCGGCGAAAACGGGGTCGAGTCCCGGGACGTCGGGGTTGTCGGCGCCCATCGAACCGATCTGGACGAAGCGGCGGACGCCCGCGCGTTCGGCGGCTTCGGCGAAGAGGACGGCGGCACCGCGGTCGACGGTGTCTTTGCGCGCCTCGCCGCTGCCCGGGCCGGCGCCCGCGGCGAACACCGCCGCGTCGGCACCGCGGAGCACGTCGGCGACCGCGTCCACATCGGACTTCTCGAGGTCGAGCACCACGGTCTCCGCGCCGACCGCCGTCAGGTCCGCCTCGTGCGCGGGATTCCGCACGAGGCCCGCCGGCTGATCACCGCGTTCGGCGAGCAGCCTCTGGAGACGCAGGGCGATCTGACCGTGGCCACCGGCAATGACGACTCGCATGGTCGCGAGGGTAGTCCGGGCGGAGCGGGCGCGCCGGGTCGATCAGTCGACGTCGGCCGGGACTTCGGCGGTGCGCAGGAGCTGGTCGTAGGCCATCTCGTTGACCCAGCGGGACACGGGGTCCTCGGCGAGGAGGATGCGCTCCGTGCGGCCTTCGAGGTCGAGGTCGACCTGGGCGTGGGGGTCGGCGGTGGCGATGGCGAGGCCGTACGCGCGAGCGCGCGGCAGGCAGTTCGCCACGTAGTCCTCCGTCAGTACGGCTGGCGATGGGAGCACCATCGCGGCCTCGCCGTAACGGGCGAACGGAACCGCGGAGGCCATCGCGGTCCGCCAGTGCCGGGCGACCGCGAGGACGCCGATGATCTCGGCGGCCGGCGCGGGTGCGGTCGCGGCCAGCTCTGGCCAGGTCCAGGTGTCGACGGTGGCGCGATCGGCGACGGGACCGACACCCATCGCGATGCGCTCCGCGTGCACGTCGGTGCGGAGCCGGGCGACGATGCTGACCTTGCGGCCGAGCAGGGTCGTCGTGGGCAGCACAACGCCGGTCCAGCCCATCAGGGCCGCGGCCTTGCGCGCCAGCTCGTCGACGCTCGCGGGGAGCTCGATCGGCGGCACCACCCGGCTCGGCATCGACCGGCTGCGCTTCGCGCCACCGGCGACCGTCGAGCGCTCGGTGTTCTGAGGTGTAGCCGCCACGAGTCCGCCTCCTTCAACAACCTGTCCCCTGCGTGCCTCGTGAAACGGGCACATGAATTGAGTACCAGTGCGGCGGCACGGGGTCTTCACGTTGCACGAGTGGCTGCGATCGGCGGCGCTCAGCGGTCGGTGACCGGTCGGTGGGCGGTCGTCGGACTTCGGCCCGACGGTGCGGCCAACCGAGTGAGCCGGAGGTGAGTGGTGTTACGGAGCGCCTACGAACGACTACGGGTCGCGCGGTTCACCGGCGCGGCAAAGGGTCCAGTGCATTACACCGTTCGGCGCAACCGTGACGGGTTCCACAGTGGACTTCGCAGGTCACGGGCGTCACCCGGATGGCGGTGACTTTCGCCGCAGCGGTGCCGCGCAAGCCCGGTTTAGGGTTACGCGACCGTCACGTGAGGAGCAAGCATGCCGCAGGTCCGCCCCCGCCGATCGGTGCTCTACCTGCCGGGCGCCAACGAACGCGCGCTCGAGAAGGCGAAGACCCTGCCGGCCGATGCGCTCATCCTGGACCTCGAAGACGCCGTCGCGCCCGACGCGAAGGAAGCCGCGCGCGAACGCGTGTGCGCCGCCCTCGGCGACTACGGCGACCGCGAAGTGGCCATCCGCGTGAACGGCCTCGACACCGAATGGCACGACGCCGACCTGCGGGCCGCCGCGGCCGCCGGCCCCGCCGCCGTGGTCGTCCCGAAGGTGAACTCGGCGGACGAGGTGCGAGGCCTCGAACGAGCGCTGGACGGCGCCCCGGAGCGCACGAAGATCTGGGCGATGCTCGAAACGCCCTTCGCGATCCTGCACGCCGAGGAGATCGCCGCCGCGTCGGAGCGGCTGACCGTGCTCGTGCTGGGCACGAACGACCTCGCCAAGGAACTGCACGCCGCGTTCGTCCCGGGCCGCGGACCGCTGCTCGCCAGCCTGTCGCTCGCCGTTCTCGGCGCCCGCGCCGCGGGCAAGGTCATCCTCGACGGCGTCTACAACGACGTGAAGGACGCTTCCGGTTTCGAAGCCGAATGCCACCAGGGCCGCGACTTCGGCTTCGACGGCAAAACGCTCATCCACCCGTCGCAGATCGAGCCGTGCAACCGGATCTTCGCCCCGTCGGCCACCGAGGTCGACCACGCGCGCCGCGTGATCGCCGCCTTCGACGACGCCCGCGCCGCCGGCCGCGGCGTGGTCACGGTCGACGGGCGGATGGTCGAAAACCTGCACGTGGAGGAAGCGCAGCGCGTGCTGGCACTCGCCGAAGCCGTCAGCTGACCGGCCAGGCGTGCTGCTGCGGGCGCAGCTGCTCGTACGCGGCGGCCGCGCGCAGGAGTTCGACGTCGGCGAAGCGGGGGGCCGCGAGTTGCAGGCCGATGGGCTGGCCGTCGCTCGTGTAGCCGCAGTTGAGGGACACCGCGGGCTGGCCGGACATGTTGTACGGCACCGTGAAGGGGATGTGCTCGAACGGGCGCTGCGGGTCGTCGGTCGGCGACGCGTGGTCGAAGGGCGGGGCCGAGACGGCGCAGGTCGGGGAGAGCACGAGGTCGTAGGCGGCCGTGGCGTGCAGTGCGGCGACGCTCATGCGGTCGATGCAGGTGAAGCCGCGGTAGGTGTCCACTCCGGACGCTGCGGCGCCGCCCGAGGCCCAGGTCGCGATGTAGGGCAGCACGCGGGCGCGGCGGTCCTCGGGCAGTGCCAGCAGGTCCGACCACGCGCGCACGCGCCAGAACACGTCCAGGCCGTCGAGCAGTTCGCGGGTGAGGAACGGGTCCACCGGTTCGACGACGGCACCGGCGGCCTCGAAGACCTGCGCCGCGGCGGTGACGGCCGAAAGGATGTCCGGGGACACCGGCAGCCCGACGCCCGGGTCGAGGTGCAGGCCGACGCGCAGGCCGCGCAGCGAGCCCTCCAGCGCGGTCCAGTGCAGTGCCGCGGGTGGCAGGCTCAGGTGGTCGCGCGCGTCGGGCGCCGACAGCACGCCCATGAGCAGCGCGGTGTCCGCGACGGTCCTGGTCAGTGGTCCGGCGACGCGGCCGAGGAACGGCGGGTCCACCGGCACGCGGCCGAAGCTCGGCTTCAGGCCCACCAGCCCGCACCAGCCCGCGGGCAGGCGGATGGAGCCGCCGATGTCGGTGCCGACGTGCAGCGGTCCGTAGCCCGCCGCGGCGGCCGCGGCGGCGCCGGCGCTGGAGCCGCCCGGGGTGCGCGAGAGGTCCCACGGGTTCCGGGAAGCCTCGTGGAAGCTCGACAGCCCGGACGTGAGCATGCCGTAGTCCGGCATGGTCGTCTTGGCCAGCAGCACCGCGCCCGATTCGCGGACGCGCGCGGCGGCCGGGGCGTCGGCGACGGCGGGCGACAGCGCGGTCGCCGCGGTACCCAGGGGCACCGGCGTGCCGCGTGTCGCGATGTTCTCCTTCAGCGTCAGCGGAACGCCGTCGATCGGGCCCAGGGGTTCGCCCGCGTGCCAGCGCGCCTCCGACTCCTTCGCCGCGGAGCGCGCCGAAGCCGCGTCGTACTCGTACAGGGCGT
The DNA here is from genome assembly GCF_044452505.1 of Amycolatopsis sp. NPDC051903. Classification (NCBI taxonomy): domain Bacteria; kingdom Bacillati; phylum Actinomycetota; class Actinomycetes; order Pseudonocardiales; family Pseudonocardiaceae; genus Amycolatopsis; species Amycolatopsis sp. NPDC051903. The sequence goes on from NZ_JBITBT010000016.1 coordinate 74,613, forward strand.
GCAGCGAAGGTTCGCGCGCCTCGATGCGCGCCAGCACGGACTCGGTGACGTCGACGGGCGACAGCTCGCGCGAACGGTACCCCGCGACCAGCTCCACCGCGGTCAGGTCGGCCAACTCGGTCTGCGAAACCATGCGAAACCTCCGGTTCACGAAGCGGGTGGTTCGAAGCGCCCGTCGACAGCGGTCCAGCCGCCGTCGACGGCGAGCACGGAGCCCGTGACGAACGTCGAAGCGTCCGAAGCGAGGTACACGACGGCGCCGGCCAGCTCGTCGGCACGCGCCCAGCGGCCCAGCGCGCCCTTCGCCGCGTATGCGTCGTACCAGTCGGGGCTGGACTTGATCTGCGCGGTCAGCGGCGTCTCGACGACACCGGGTGCGATGGCGTTCACGCGCACGCCCGCGGGCCCGAACTCCGCCGCGGCCGTGCGGAACAGCTGCACGAGCCCGCCCTTCGTCGCCGCGTACGGGCCCTGGCCCGGTTCGACGGTGGTGCCGCGGATCGACGAGAAGCCGATGATGCTGCCGCGCCCGCGCTCGACCATCGGCGCGCCGAACGCCCGCAGCACCTCGAACGCGACACCGAGGTTCAGCTCGACGACGCGGTCGAACTCCGCACGCGTGTAGTCCAGCAGGCGTTTGCGCACGTTCACGCCGGCCGTGAGCACCACGACGTCGAGCTCCCCCAGCTTCGCGGCCGCGCGCGTGACCGCGCCCGGTTCGAGCAGGTCGATCTCGTACACCTCGGCGACACCCGTCTCACGGGCCGCGGCCACATCGCGGTCCGCGCAGATCACGTGCGCACCGTGCGCGGCCAGCGCCCGCGCGGATTCGCGGCCGATCCCGCTGCCGCCGCCGAGCACCACGGCGCGGCGGCCGTCCAGCCGGAACAGGTTCTCGTAGTTCACGGGCGCAGCACCGCCATCCTCGTCACGGTCAGCTCTTCCACGGCGAAGCGCGGGCCTTCGCGGCCGATGCCGGAGTCCTTCACCCCGCCGTACGGCATGGTGTCCGAGCGGAAGCCGGGCACCTCGTTCACGACCACTCCGCCGACCTCGAGCTCGTCGAGCGCGCGCAACGCTGTATTCAGGGAACGGCTGTACACGCTGGCGTGCAACCCGTAGCGCGAAGCGTTGACCGCCGCGAACGCTTCGTCCACATCGGACACGGTGCGCACGCAGACCACGGGGCCGAACACCTCCTCGTCCCAGCACTCGGCACCGTCGGGCACGTCGGCGAGCACCGTCGGCTCCAGCGCGCCGTCGCGCAGGCCGCCGCCCGCCAGCAGGCGCGCGCCGGCCGCGATCGCCTTGTCGACCCACTCCCGCACGCGCTCGGTCGAGCGCCGGTCGATCAGCTTCGACACCCGCGTGGCCTCCAGCCGCGGGTCACCGACAGTCACCTCGGCCAGCCGCGCCAGCACCTTCGCCGTGAACTCCTCGGCCACCGGCGCGACCACGAGCACTCGCTGCACCGAGATGCACGCCTGGCCCGACGCGTAGAACCCGCCGCGCAGCACGGCGTCGGCCGCCGCGTCGAGGTCCGCGTCCTCGGCGACCACGAGAGCGGCGTTGGAACCCAGCTCCAGCAACGTCTTCGTGGGCGCCGCGTCGCGGGCGATCCGGTGGCCGACGGCGGCCGAGCCGGTGAACGACACCGCGCCGATCCGCCGGTCGGTGACCAGCGCCGAGCCGACGGCGGCGTCGCCGGTCACCAGCTGCACCATCGCCGGCACGGGCGCGAGCGAACGCACGAGGTGCACCAGCCACAACGTCGCCAGCGGCGTCTGCGGCGCCGGCTTCAGCACCACCGGACAGCCCGCGGCGATCGCCGGCGCGATCTTGTGCGACGCCAGCAGCACCGGGTAGTTGAACCCCGCGATCCCGACGACGACCCCGATCGGCTTGCGCTTCCAGAACCCGACCAGCCCGTCGCCCGAGGGCAGCAGGTCCAGCGGCACGGTCTCGCCGTGCAGCCGCGACACCTCTTCGGCCGCCGCTTCCCACGTGACGATCGTGCGCGCGACCTCCACCCGGCAGTCGACGAGGGGTTTCCCGGTCTCCAGCACCAGCAGCCGTTCGAACTCGTCGCGGTGTTCGCGCAACGCGGCGGCCACGCCGTTCAGCAGCGTCCGGCGGTCGCGCGACGGCAGCGCCGCCACCTCGCGCGCGACGGCCACGGCCTCGTCGATCGCCCGCGTGGCCAGCTCCGCCGTGCCGACCGGCGCGACCCCGGCCACGGTGCCGTCGTAGGGGAACACGACCTCGGCCGTGTCCACTGTGGATATCCAGCCGGCGCCGATCGGCAGTCCCGCGGGATGGTCAGGCATCCTCCGCACTCCCTCCACTCAGCCGGGCCAGCTCGGCGCGCAGGTTGGGCGCGGCCGCCAGCAGCTCCCGGGTGTACTCGTGCCGCGGTGTCCCGTAGACCTCCTCCACGTCACCCAGTTCGACGATCTCCCCGCGCCGCATCACGGCGACGCGGTCGCACACGTGCCGCACCACACCGAGGTCGTGCGACACGAACACCAGCGTCAGCGAGAACTCCTCGACCAGCCGCGCGAGCAGGTCCAGCATCTGCTTGCGCACCGAGACGTCGAGCGCGCTCACCGGTTCGTCGGCCACGAGCACGCTCGGGTTCGGCGCGAGCGCGCGGGCGATGGAGATCCGCTGCCGCTGGCCGCCGGAGAACTGGTGCGGGTAGCGGGAAGCAGCATCGGACGGCAGGCCGACGGCCGCCAGCAGTTCCGCGACGCGCGCCGGGTCACGGCGGCCCAGCGGCTCGGAGATGATGTCGCGTACGCGCATCCGCGGGTCGAGCGAACCCATCGGGTCCTGGAACACGATCTGCAGTGCCGAGCGCAGGAACCCCAGCCTGCGTTCGGGCTGGTCGTCGATGCGCTTGCCCTGGAACGACACCGTGCCCGACGTCGGCCGGTCCAGCGCGGCCAGCAGCCGCACCAACGTCGACTTGCCCGAGCCCGATTCCCCGACGATGCCGAACCGCCGGCCCGCCTCGACGTCGAAGCTCACGCCGCGCAGGGCGTGCACGTCGCGCCGGGCATAACGCCGGTGCAGGTCGCGGACCTCGATCAACGCGCTCATCGGGCCGCTCCGTCCAGGTCTGAGGCAGCCAACAACGACTTGGTGTACCCGTGCTGCGGATTCGTGAGCACGTCCCGAGTCGACCCGCGCTCCACGATCTCTCCGTCCAGCATCACCAGCACGCGTTCGCACACCGTCGCCACCACCGCCAGGTCATGCGTGATGAACAGCAGCGCCGCCTCGGCGGACAGAGAGTCCTTGAGCAACGCGAGGATCTGCGCCTGCACCGTCACGTCGAGTGCCGTCGTCGGCTCGTCACAAATCAGCAGCGACGGCTCGGTGGCCAGCGCCATCGCGAGCACCACGCGCTGGCGCTGCCCGCCCGAGAGCTGGTGCGGGTACGCCCGCGCGGTGCCGGGCAGCCCGACCGCCGCCAGCAGCTCCTCGGCCGGCCGGCCGCGCCGCCCGTGCACGCGGAACGGCTCCGTGACCTGCCGCCCGACGCGCATCACCGGGTTCAGCGCCGTCATCGGCTCCTGGAACACCATGGACAACCCGTTGCCGCGCAGGCGGGACAGGTCCTTTTCGGACGCGGACAGCAGCTCGCGATCACCCAGCCGCACCGAACCCGTCGCGTGCAGGCCTTCGGGCAGCAGGCCCATGATCGACAGCGCCGTGAGCGATTTGCCCGACCCCGACTCGCCGATCAGGCCGACGCGCTCGCTGGCGCCGACCTCGAACGACACGTCGCGCACCAGGTCACCGACCCGCAGGCCCTTCACCGTGAGCGTCATGCGCGGGCCGCCAATCGGGGGTCGAGCCGGTCGCGCAGACCGTCGCCGAGGAGGTTGAACCCGAGCACGGCCAAGGCGATCGCGACGCCCGGCACCAGCGCGAGCCGGGGGTGGCTCGTGAGCAGCTCCTGCGATTCCTGCAGCATCCGGCCCCACGACGGCGTCGGCGGCCGCGTGCCGAAGCCCAGGAACGACAGCGCCGCCTCGGCCAGCACGGCGATCGCGAACGACACCGACGCCTGCACGATCAGCAGGCCCGAGATGTTCGGCAGCACGTGGCGCACGGCGATGTTCACGCGCGACCGCCCGGCCGCGCGCGCCGCCAGCACGAACTCGCTGCTCGCCACCTGCAGGGTGCCCGAGCGCGCGATCCGCGCGAACGACGGGATCGTCGCGATGCCGATGGCGATCATCGCCGTGAGCGTGTCGGCGCCGAACACCGCGCCGAACATGATCGCCAGCAGCAGCGCGGGGAACGCGAGCACCAGGTCGTTCACGCGCATCACGAACTCGCCCAGCCACCGCGGCGCGAGGCCCGCCAGCACGCCGAGCGGCGTGCCGATGATCGCCGCGATGCCGACGGCCACCACGCCGACGTACAGCGTGGTCCGCGCGCCGACCATGATCTGGCTGAACACGTCGCGGCCGAACTTGTCGGTGCCGAACAGGTGCTCGGCGGAGAAGCCCAGCAACTTGTCCTGCGCGTCGACCTGCACCGGGTCGTACGGCGTCCAGGCGAACGACGCGAGCGCGGCGAGCACCACCAGCGCGACCAGGATCGAGCCGACGAGGAGGCTGCCGCTGCGCGGGCGGACCGGCGTGCGCGTGGTCATCACGAACCCCGCAATCTCGGGTCGAGCACGGTGTAGAGCACGTCGACGACGAAGTTCACCAGCAGCACCCCCGCCACGAGGACCAGCACGATCCCCTGCACCGTCAGCAGATCCCGCGAAGACACGGCGTCGAGCAGCATGCTGCCCAGCCCCGGCAGCACGAACACGCGCTCCACCACCACGGCGCCGATCAGCAGCGTCGCGAGCTGCAGGCCGAGCACCGTGACCACGGGCACCGACGCGTTGCGCAACCCGTGGCGCCGCAACGCCTGGCCCGGCAGCAGGCCCTTCGACCGCGCCGTGCGCAGGTAGTCCTGCCCGAGCGTGTCGAGCACGGCCGAGCGCACGTAGCGCGTGAGCACCGCGCCCTGCACCAGCCCGAGCGACAGCGCCGGCAGGATCAGGCCGCGGACGAAATCGCCGGTGTTTTGGTTCGGCGGCGTCCACCCGCCGCTGGGCAGCCAGCGCAGCTGCACCGCGAAGATCTGCACGAGGATGATGCCGGCGAGGAACGCCGGAATCGCCACGCCGATCTGCGACAGCCCGGAAACCGTGACGCCGCTGGCTTTCCGGTGCCGCACCGCTGCGAACGTCCCCACCGGCACCGCGATCACGAGCGCCACGACCATGCCCGCGCCGACCAGCCACAACGTGACGCCGAGCCGGTCGAGCAGCTGCGGGCCGATCGCTTCGCGCGTGACGTAGGAGCGGCCGAAGTCGCCGTGCAGCACCCCGCCGATCCACGTCAGGTACTGCGTGATCAGCGGTTTGTCGATGCCGAACTCCGCGCGCGTCTTCGCCAGCAGCTCCGGCGTCGCGTTCACGCCGAGCGCGACCTGCGCGGGGTCACCGGGCAGCACGGCCATGAAGAGGAACACCACGATCGACGCCACGACCAGGCTGACCACGAAGATCGCCAGGCGCCGGGCCACTTTCCCGGTCATGCCGGCCTCAGCCCCGTCAGGTCGAACGATTCGCTCACCTGGTTGCGCGCGAACCCGGTGACCTTCGTCTTCGCCACGATCACGTTGGGGTAGAGGAACAACCAGTCGGCCGCGGCATCGGTGTTGAGCTGGCGCGCCACCTGCTTCATGTCGGTGATCTGCTGCTGCGGCGTGCCGCTGTCGGCCTCGGCCAGCAGCTGCTGCACGCGCGGGCTGTCGTAACCCCAGTAGTACGTGGGTTTCCCGAACGTCGTGATGTCGCGGGCCTCCACGTGCTGCACGATCGACAGGTCGTAGTCGTGGTCGGTGAACACCTGCTTGAGCCACACGGCCGGGAAGTCGAGCGGTTCGATCGTGGTCCGGACCCCGACGTCGGCCAGCTGCGACTGCACCACCTGCGCGGCCGACACGGCGTAGGGCAGGTTCGGGATCCGCATCCGCAGGTCGAGGTTCTTCACCCCGGCCTGCGCGAGCAGCTGCTTCGCCTTCGCCGGGTCGTATGGATAGACCTGCGCCAGGTCCTCGTACCACGGGTCCGTCGGCGGGACCATGCTGCCGATGAGCGTGCCGCGGCCGTTGAACACGAGGTCCAGCACGGCTTTCCGGTCGATCGCGTACGTCAGGGCCTGGCGCACGCGCGGGTCGTTCAGCGGCGCGCGCCGGTTGTTGAACGCGAGCGTGACCTCGCTGTTCGTGGTGCCCTGGATGACGGTGAACCGGTTGTCGCCCTCGAACTGCGGGATGGAATCGGCCGAGGTCAGCGACGAGATCACGTCGATGCCGTTGCTCAGCAGCGCGTTGTTGAGCGCCGTCGGGTCGGCGATGTACTTGAGGACGACGGTGGAGTACGCGGGTTTGTGGCCCCAGTAGTCCGGGTTCTCCTTGAGCACGATGGAGTCCCCGCGCCGGCGCGACGCCACTTCGTACGGACCGGTGCCGACCGGTTTGTTCGCCAGGTCGCCCACGCCGGTCGGGCTGAACATCGCGCCGAGGCGGCTGGTGAGGCTGAACAGCCAGCCGTTGCTGGGTTTCGAGAGCACCACGCGCGCGTGCTCGGGCGAGACGACGTCGACGTGGTCCACGACGTCCATGGCCGATTTGATCGAGATCGTCCAGTCGGTCTTCACGCGCAGCAGCGAGAACTTGACGTCGGCGGCCGTGAACGGCGCGCCGTTGCTGAACTTCACCCCCGGCTGCAGCTGGAAGTCGTACGTCTTGCGGTCCGGGCTCACCGTCCACGACTTCGCGAGCAGCGGCACCACGCGGCCTTGCGCGTCGAGTTTCACCAGGCCTTCGTAGACGTTGTAGAGGAGCGCCTGCGGGATGGCGGTGCCGTCGGAGTGGGTGAAGTCGAAGTTCGCCGGTTCGGCGGTGAAGCCCACGGACAGCGTGTCCGGCCCGCTCGAGACGCTCGCCGAGGACCCGGCGGAGCAGCCGGACACCGCGAGCAGCACCGCGAGCGCCGCGAGGTGGAGCCGGGTTTTCATTCAGCCTCCTGCGCAACCGGCCGAGGAAGTACACTGGTCTGACCAGTAGCCTGAGGTTGGCACCGCCCGAGCCCGAGGTCAAGGGATGAAGTTCGAACCGGTGGCCCCGGTCCGCGCGTACGAGCGGATCGTGCAGCAGATCGAGGAGGCCGTGATCAGCGGCCGCCTCAAGCCCGGCGAGCGCCTGCCCGGCGAACGCGAGCTGATGACGCAGTTCGCCGTCGGGCGCTCCACGGTGCGCGAAGCGCTGCGGGTGCTGCAGGCGGCGGAGCTGATCCGCTCGCGGCCCGGCGACCCGCGCGGCCCCGAGGTGCTGGCCGCGTCACCAGCGGCTTTGCAGCGGTCGATGCACCGGCTGGCCCGCGCCGACCACGTCGGGCTGGCGGAGCTGCTCCAGTTCCGGATGGTGCTCGACGGGTCCGCCCACCTGCTGGCCGCGACGCTCCGCACCGACGAGGACCTGTCCGCCTTGGACGCCGCGCTGGCGGCTATGCGCGCCGGCGCTTCGGAAGGGTACGAACAGTTCAGCCGCGCCGACGTCGCGTTCCACGAGGCGATCGCCCGGGCCTCGCGCAACCCGCTGCTGGTGGTGAGCGCCGAGGTCGTGCGCGGCGTGGTGCTGGAGCTGATCGAGGACAAGCTGGAGCACGCGCGGGACCGGACGGCGCTGATGAACTCGTGGTTGATCCACCACGCCGAGGTGCTGGAAGCTGTGCGCGCCGCCGACGGCGAGTCCGCGGCCAGGCTCGCGCGGCGGGCCTTGTACGACAACTACGCGGAGTACGTGCCGGAGGGCCGGCGGGCGTTGCTGACGCCGCTGCTCTGAACCGCGGACAGACTTCGCTCGTGTTGACGTGAGGTGCTCGAGCCGAGGAGGGGAATGGAACCGGCGAGTTTCCGGGTCGGCAGCGCGACGATCATGCACTTCGGCGGCCACATCAGCGATCGCGCCTGGCTGCTGAGCCGCGGGGTCGCGACCGGACCGGAGCGGACGGTGGTGCTCGACATCCCGCCCCAGATCCCGGCCGACGCGTGGAATGAAGTCCTGAAGCACTTCCCGCGCAAGCAGGTCCGCGTGGTGGCGCCGCACGTCGCACCGGCGGAGGTGCCGCGGATGGGCCGCTGGCTGGCCAACCGCCTCGGCGCGCCGGTGCTGCTGTCGACCGGCGTGCCCGACCGGACCGGCCGGCTCGGGTGGCTGCGCGTCGAACCGGCGCAGCAGCCCGGCCAAGGCGGAGAACGGGCACAGCCCGGCCGCCGCCGGCGCCGGGCTGTGTCGTTCCGTTCCTGAAGGAGCTCAGGCCACCAGGTTCGCGTACACGATGATGTTGTCCTTGTAGCTGTGCTCGGCGTGGTCGAACACGCCACCGCACGTGATCAGGCGCAGCTGCGGCTTGTCGGTGTTGCCGAAGACCGCCTGGGTGGGGAACGTGTCCTTCGGGACCTCGTCCTTGTGGTCCACCACGAACTTCAGCTTCTTGCCGTCGCTGCGTTCGATGTCGACCTCGTCGCCCGGGCTCACGTCCTTGAGCTTGTAGAAGATGCCCGGCTGGTGGTTGCCGTCGACGTGGCCGAGCACGATGGCGGGGCCGACTTCACCGGGGACCGGCGAGAGGCGGTACCACGCGGCCTGCATCGGCGTCTTCACCGAAGGCACCGAGATCTGCCCGTCCTTGTTGGGCAGCACGGTGATCAGCGACGACTTCGCGCCGATCTTCGGGATCTCCACCGACGTGGGGCGAAGGCCGGTGAAGGGCTTGGTCACCGGCACCGAGGTGGGCGCGGGCTTCGCCGCCGCGGCCGGGGCCGGGGCGTCCGAACCGCACGCGCTCAGCGTCACGGAGAGGAGCAGGGCGCCCGCGAGCGCGGCGCCCTGCCCGAACTTCCTGCGCATCAGGCGGCCATGCCGCCGAAGCCGGTCTCGACGCCGCCCTTGGGCGCGTACTTGACCTGCGAAGTGCCGTCGCCGCCCGTGGTGCCCGCGGAGCCGGAGCTCGCGCCACCGGCCGGCGGCACCGGGTGGTCGTCGGCCGGCTTGCCGGAGCAGGTCCAGTCGGCGGTCACGTTGCCGGCGTCGAACGAAACGCCGTCGTGGCGCGTCACGAGCCACTCCCAGTACCGGCCGTCGGTCTCGTCCTGGATCGGACCCTCGACGAGGTCGAAGTCGTTCGAGTGCACGTTCGTCGGCTCGCCGGCGGCGCAGGCGATCACGAAGATGCCCTGGTTGCCGTCGAGGTCGATGCCGAAGGCGATGTCGTCCTCGTAGGGCGGCTCTTCCGGAGTGGTGGTCTCCTCGGAGCCCGACGTGGTCGTGGACGTCGGCTCGGTCGGCTGCGAGGTCGGCTCACCGGTGTTCGACGGCTCGCCCGGCTGGGTCGAGTCGGTCGGCTGCGCACCGGTGGTCGGGGTGTCCGAAGTGGACGGCGCGTCCGAGGTCGGTGCGTCCGACGTCGGGGCGTCGGAGGTGGGCACGTCCGTGGCGGGAGTGTCCGAAGTGGGCGGAGTCGCGACCTCGGAGGTGGGCGCCGTGGTGTCCGCCTCCTGCGCCGAAGCGACCGGGGCGACGGCGAGGCCGATCAGGGCGCTCGCGAGCACGGCGCCCGCGAGTCTGCCCAGGGTCTTCTTCACGTGATTTTCTCCCTGGAAAGAAAGCGCGGTGACCCCCACCGCGTGTGCTGATCCTTCCCGAGATCACCGAAAAAGGTGAAACCCTTTGGCGGTGATTAAAAGCACCTGAAAGAGAGGTAACGAACACCGGGGTCTCAGCGATGATCTGGCTCAACCAAGGGGAAATCGGCGAGACCGTGGCCTTACTGTAACAGTTCCGGCCCGCCGGCGAACCCCTGGTGAATCATTGGCGGCAATCAGGCCAGTGCCGTGAGCAAATCGCGCCAGAGGTCTTCCGGATCTTCGAGACCCACGCTGAACCGCAGCAATCCGGCCGGCACGCGTTCCTCACCGGGCAGCCAGGCTCGCCGCTCCACCAGGCTTTCCACGCCACCGAGGCTCGTCGCCGGGCGGATCAGCCGGACGGCGGCGCACACCTTGTCCGCGGCCTCGGCGTCGGGCAGTTCGAACGACACCATCATCCCGAACCCGGGGTAGCGCACCTTCGTGACCGCCGGGTGTTCCGCCAACCGGGAAGCCAGGAGCGCGGCCGTCTTCGACTGCTCCGCGAGGCGAACCGGCATGGTCCGCAGCCCGCGCAACGCCAGCCACGCCTCGAGCGCGCCGGGCGTCGAACCGATCCGCGTACGCGCGCCGCGCAGCTCGGCGGCGACCGCTTCGTCGGCCGCCACCGTGATCCCGAGCAGCAGGTCACTGTGCCCGCCGATGAGTTTGGTCGCGCTGTGCACCACGATGTCCGCGCCGAGCCGCAGCGGCTGCTGGTGCAACGGCGTCGCGAAGGTGTTGTCCACGACCACGCGGCCGCGGGTGCCGCGCGCGATCGTCTCGAGCTCCATCACCTCGAGCGTCGGGTTGGTCGGCGATTCGAGCCACAGCAGGTCCGCGTCGCAGTCGAGCCACGCCTGCGTGTCGGTGGGATCGAGCTCGGTGACGCTGATCCGCCCCATCTTCTCCGCGTGGTGCATCGCGCCGCGCGTGACGGCGTAGCTGAACGTCGGCACCGCCACGGACGACCCGACCGGCAGCGTGTCCAGCACGGCCGACAGGGTCGCGACGCCGGAGCCGAAGCTGGTCGCGTGGCCGCCTTCGAGCGCGCCGACGGCTTCCTCGAGCGCGTGCCAGGTCTCCGTGCCGTCGGAGCGCGCGTAGACGAAGTCGCCACCGGCCTCGAAGGTGCTCGTGGCCACGATCGGGGTGTTCAGGGGCTCGCCGGGGCCGTGCGGCCGCCCGGCCGCGATCGCGAGCGTGCGCGGTGTCCAATCGTCCATGCAGGACACGGTAGCTTCGCGAACGCGGCCGGGCAGCCGGGATGTGGCGGTCGGCTCACCCGCGCCGATGAGCCGACCACGTCCCTGTCAGTGCGCGTACACCTCGAACTCGTACAGCGAATAGCCGTAGTTCGTGCCCCGCTGCACGCCCTGCATCCGGACGAACCGGGCGTCCGAAGGCGCGAACGACACGTTGTCCGTGCCGCCGTTGCCGTCGGTGACCACCGCGGCGTCCTGCCAGTTCTCACCATCGGCCGAGAGCTGGATCCGATACCCCTTCGCGTACGCCGCCTCCCACGAGAGCACCACGCGCGCCACCTGCTGGACCGAACCGAGGTCGACGGTGATCGACTGGTCGTCGCTCCAGTCGCTGGCCCACCGCGTCTTCGCGTTCGAGTCCACGGCGTTGCTCGCCGGCGAGGGGTAGAAGCCCGTCTCGGCGCTCGTCGCGCTCACCGGCTTGCCCGCCGCCAGGTTCGCGACGTTGTCGCCGCGGTGCGCCGGGTATTCGACGACCTGCTGGAACGTCGGGCGGTTCTGCGTGCTGATCTTGCCGTGCGTGATGCCGCCGAGCGGACGCTGGATCACGGTGTCCGCGCACCACTGGTCGCCGGCCGAGCAGTCGGCGTCACCGGGGTACACGGTGTTCGCCGGCTGGGCCGCGGCCGCCGTCAGCGAGTCGACGAGCGCGGTTCGGCACGCGGTCAGGTCACCGCCGCCGCAGAACGTCGAACCCAGCGGGCCCGCGACCGGCTGGCCCAGCACCGTGCGGAGGTCCTTGCTGACGTAACCCCACCAGCCGTGCTGGTAGGATGAACCCTGGTGCGGCTGGCCGACGTGCTTGCCCGGCACCTCGTTCTGGAAGCCGGACGGGCTCTCGTTGATCTGCAGCACGTTCGTCATCGCGGTGAACGCGTCGTCGCCCATGGCCGGCTTGAACTCCGCGGTGACGAGCAGCGGCCACCACGCGTCCATGATCCGGATCGCGTCGGCGTCGTTGTACGCCTTGCTGCCCGGGGACGATTCGACGCGCTGGTGCCCGTGGGCGAGCCACGTCTTGAGCTTCGCCTCGGCGTCGGCCGCGGCACCGGTGAGCGGGGCCTTGTCGAGCACCTGCAGCAGCAGCGGCAGCACCTTCTCCGCCCGCAGGTCCGCGAGCGCCGCGTCCTCCATCGCCTGCGTGAGGTTGACGCGCGTGACCTTCGTGCCGCTGGAGATCAGCGCCTTCACGCGGGCGTCGAGCAGGTCGGCGCGGTGCACGGCCGATTTGTCGGCGCCGCCGGACGCGTAGCCCTTGGCCTGAGCGTTGTTCCAGCTGACGTAGTAGTCCTGGTCGATCGACTGCGGGTGCTGCGACATCGGCGTGTAGCTCGCCTGGTTGCCGTCGGGGTGCCAGCCCTGCCAGTCGTAGCCCTCGTCGCCCCACACCGGCATCATCGGGTCCACAGTGGAGTTGCGGACGGGGTTGGCGCCGGAGTTGAAGTAGGCGACGTCCTTCGAATCGGCGTAGAACCAGTTGAAGGTGAAGTTGACGTCGTTCGCGGCCTGCTGGAAATCGGCCGCGGAGTGGATGAAGCCGGGATCGTTGAACTCCTGGAACCCGATGAGCGAATCGACCTCGTGGAAGTACGAGGACCGCAGCGACGCGTACGCCACCGGCCGGCCGCCGATCGTCGCGCGACTGAGCACCGGCCCGTACTTCGTGCGGTAGCTGCGCAACGTGTACGAACCGGCGGCCGTGCCGTCGGCCACCGTCGGCGACCAGGAGTCCTTGCGCTCCACGACGTCCATCGGCAGGCACTGGCCTTGGTAGGTGTAGTAGTCCGAGTCCTTCGTCGCCGGCTTCCCGCTCGGGTCGCACAGCGGCAGCGCGAACGTGTCGGTGATGTCCTGCGCCGACGTCGTCGCGCTCCACGAGTAGTCCTGGCCGCGGCCGAGCAGCACGTACATGCTCAGGCCGGCGAACGACGCGCCGCGCGCGCTGATGCCCGGGCCCTGCAGTTCCTGCAGCAGCAGCAACTGCGGCGCGAAGTACCCGGTCTGCGGGCCGAACACGGCCACCGGGTGCCCGCTCGCGGTCTTCGCGCCGGACACGACGAGCGCGTTGGACATGCCGTGCTTGTCGCTCAGCAGGTCTCCGGGCAGCACACCGTCGTCGAACATGCCGCGCGCGGCTTCCTGGCCCTTCGGCGCGGCGACGTCGACCTTCGCGGGTGTGTTCGTGGCAGCGGAACCGGTGGCGTCGTACACGAGCTGCTGCGGGGTCACGGAACCCTTGTCCGGCAACGCCATCCCCTGCGGGTTGGCGGGGGTCGTGCCGTAGTCGAAGGTCTGGCCGTCGTGCAGCGTCTTCACGGCCTCGGGGTCGTCGGCCGAGCGCAGGCTCTGCCACACCTGTTCGCCCTTGGCCACGCCGTACTTCTCCTGCAGCGCGAGCTTCGCGATCGCGTTCTGCACCTCACCACCACCGCCGGCGCCGAACTGCGCGCCGACCACCGACGCGAGCACCACGAGGTCCGTCAGCTTGAACGGTTCGATCGTGCCGGCGTTGGTGATCGCGTCGACGTGGCCGGTGAGCACGTACTCGCCCGGGAAGTAGCGGCCGTTGTGGGCGTCGGTGATGTAGGAGTTGATGCCGTCGAGGTAGGCCTGCGCGTCGGCGAGACCTTGCTTGCCGCGCGGGCCGCTCGCGGCCGTGGCGTCGATCTGCTGCTGCAGCTCGTCTTCGGTGTAGGGCGCGGCGGCGAAGAACGACTGCTCGAGCTCGCGGTTCGCGGGCGCGCCACCGGCGTACGCGGTGAGCTGGCCGCGGCCGACGCGGCGCATGATGTCCATGAGCCACAAGCGGTCCTGCGCCGCCGCGTAGCCGGCCCCGAACTCCGTGCCCGAGCGCGTGGTCCCCTGGATGTGCGGCACGCCGGTGGCCTTGTCGCGGGTGATCGTCACGTCGGAGCGCGGCTGCAGCGTGCTCGCGACCTGGTCGGCGGGGACGCCGAACGAAGAATCGTTGAAGAACTTGCCGATCGTGTCCGTGGTCAGCGTGTGGTACCCGCCGGCGAGGTCGGCGTACTTGCCGAGCTGGTCGTCGGCGTGCGCGGGCTGGGTGCCGAACGCCTTGTTGCCGAGGATTTCGGCGAGCGTCGCGCTGCCGTTCTCCCCCGGGGGCAGGATGTCGTTGCACTGCCCCGCGCAGTAGTCGTTGCCGGGCAAGGCCGCGGTGGCGGGCGGAGCGCCGCCGACCGTCTGGAGCAGGCCCGCCGCGGTGAAAGCCAGCGCGGCAACGGTCAGGGTGCGGATGCGTCGTCGCATACCGGAGCTCCCGTCCACGAGTTCCCCCAGGTGACGCAGCGCACGCTACCGGCGGGTAGCTGAAGTGTGAAGACTATTCGCGTTTCTCCCCTCTTTGGGCCTAGTCCGATCGGCGCAGTTCAGTGCCGGTATGTACGGTGAGCGCCATGACCTTGGAAAAGCCCGAAATCGACCGCCCGGACGGCCCACCGCCGGCAGAACTCGAGATCACCGACCTCACCGTCGGTGACGGCGCGGAGGCCCAGTCCGGCAACGCCGTGACGGTCCACTACGTCGGCGTGTCCCACTCGACCGGCGACCAGTTCGACGCGTCTTGGGACCGCGGCGAGCCGCTGCGCTTCGCGCTCGGCGCCGGCCAGGTCATCCCCGGCTGGGACCAGGGTGTGGCCGGCATGAAGATCGGTGGCCGCCGCAAGCTCGTGATCCCGCCGCACCTCGCGTACGGCGAGCGTGGCGCGGGCGGCGTGATCAAGCCGAACGAGACGCTGATCTTCGTCGTCGACCTGGTCGGCGTGAACTGAGCTGGAAACCCGGGCAGCTGGGCTGGTCCGCAGAGGCAGCCCAGCTGTCTGATCCTTCCGGGTGAACCCGATCGTGGCTACGCTGCCCGCCATCACCGGTTGTGTTGGTCTGTACCACGATCAGGGGGACAACTGAAATGCGCCTTCGCGCAGTGCTTTCCGCCGCTTTGCTCACGCTCGGGGCCGCGCTGGCCACCGCTGTGCCCGCTGCGCCCGCCTTGGCCGTCGCCAACGGCGCGGACGTGCCCCAGGGCAAGTTCGAGTTCGCGGCGAAGCTGACGATGACGAACATCCCGCGGCCCGACGGCACGCACTACGACAGCGGCTGCTCCGGTGCGCTCATCGCACCGCAGTGGATCCTCACCGCGGGCCACTGCTTCCACGACGTGGACCGCAATCCGATCTCCGGCCCCGTGCCGTACCCGACGGCCGTGCTCCTCGGCACCACCGTGCAGGAGGGCGACCGCGGCGTGCCGCGCCAGGTCACCGACGTCGTCCAGGCCGGCACCAACGACATCGCGCTGGCCAAGCTGGACAAGCCCGTCCGCGGGATCACGCCGCTGAAGGTCAGCCGCGCGACGCCGGTCGTCGGGCAGCCGCTGACGCTCGCCGGCTGGGGCAGCCTGAGCGCCGTGGACCCGGCGCCGTCGACGAAGCTGCAGCAGGGCACCGTGGCGGTCGGCGAGGTCGCGGCCACCACGCTCGGCGTGCACGGCGTCGCGCCGGCCGCCGACACCAGCGCCTGCCTGTACGACTCGGGCGCGCCGTACTTCGTGGCCTCCGGCCGCGGCGGCCGGATCGTCGCGGTGGAGTCCGAAGGCCCGGACTGCCCGCACGCGGACGCGGAGACGACCTCGCGCGTCGACGTGGTCGCCGACTGGATCACCGGCACGATCCACTAGCCCCGACTACCAGAAACAAGGCCCCGCGCACAGGTCGCGGGGCCTTTTTCTTTCGCCCGACAAGGGAATTCCTGACCTGCGGGTAGCTGGTTAGCGTTGAGGGTCGATCATCGGCGCCCGCCGGTGGCCCGACGAAGGGAAAGAATGCGCGTCCGCGCCGCACTCACCGCAGCAGTCCTCCTGCCCCTCCTCACCGCCGCGCCGGCGCTGGCCGTCGCCGACGGGTCCGACGTGGCCCCGGGCCAGTTCGGCTTCACCGCCAAGCTCACCATGGCGAGCATCCCGCGCCCGGACGGCAGCACGTACACGAGCTTCTGCTCCGGTTCGCTCGTCGCTCCGCAGTGGATCCTCACGACCGGCCACTGCTTCCACGACGCGCAGCGCAACCGCGTGTCCGGCCCCGTGCCGTACCCGACCACGGTCACGCTCGGCTTGGTCGACGAGAGCAAGGAACAGGGCGTCACCCTCAAGGGGACGCAGGTGCTGCAGTCGGCGGAGAACGACGTCGCGCTGCTGCAGCTCGACAGCCCGGTCCCGGGCATCACGCCGCTCACGGTCAACCGCCTCGCCCCGGCCACGGGCCAGCGCCTCACCCTCGCCGGCTGGGGCAGCAAAACGGCGAAGAACCCCGTGCCCGCTTCGAAACTGCAGCAGGGCACGGTGCAGATCTCGACCGTCGGCAGCACCACGCTCGGCGTGCGCGGCGTCGCGCCGGCCGCGACGACCAGCGCGTGCGTCTACGACTCCGGCGCGCCCTACTTCATCCCGGCGGGCTCGGGAGGCCAGCTCGTTTCCGTCGAAACGACCGGCCCGGACTGCCCGCACACCACCGCCGAAACGACCTCGCGCGTGGACGTGATCGCGGACTGGATTGCCGATCGCACGAAATGAGTACCTTGGAACTCACTGCCGACCCGAGGAGCTGCAGATGCCCGAGCCGATCCTGACCGCAGTCGCGACCACGCTGGCCACGAAAGCGGCCACCGGCCTCTACGAACTGGTCAAGCGCAAGTTCTCCGGCGACAAGAAGGCCGTGGCGACCCTCGAAGCGGCAACTCCGGAGAAGCCGGAGACGGTGCAGGCACTCGCTGAACGCTTGGACGTCGCGGGCCGCGAGGACCCGGCGTTCGCCGCGGCGCTGCGCACCGAGTTCGAGGTGCACCAGGAGGCCCGCACTGGTGGCGTGACGAACCACGTGGGCACCGTGGCCGAAGGCGCCAAAGTCGTCCAGTTGCGTGACGTGCACGGCAACATCAGTCTGTGAGCGCACGGAGAGCGATGAGTAACATTGCTCTCCGTGCCCCATCCGTCGATTCCCGTTCCTCCACAGTGGCGCACTGTGCGAGCGGAACGCACCATGCTGGGAGTCGTCCACAACATCACCGCCGCGACACGCCTCCTCGACGTGCTGCCACTCTTCGCTCGTGACCAGCGCATTCAAACGGTGTTCACCTGCCCGGGTTCAAGCGCCTTCACCCGCGGCACCGAGGAATACCTCGCAGAGCAGGGTATTCCGCTGATTCCCTGGTCCGAGGCCACCCAGACCGAGTTCGATTGGGCAGTTTCGGCCAGTTACGGCGGAGATCTGCACGAACTGCGCGCTCCGCTGACTATTCTACCGCACGGAATGGGATACAATAAGTTTTTGGAAACCGGAAACCGGAAACCGGAAACCGGAAACCGGAAACCGGAAACCGGAAACCGGTTTTCGGGCTTTCCGCTCCGTGGCTGATGCACGAGGGCGTCGTCGTGCCGACGCACATCGTGCTGTCCCACAGCGAACAACTCGATCGTCTCCGACGCAGCTGTCCTCCGGCGGCCGACCGTGCGGTGGTCGCTGGTGATCCCTGCCTGGACCGGCTCCGGGACAGCTTTTCGCTGCGCGAGGCGTACCGGCAGTCGTTCGGCGTGCGGACCGGCCAGAAAGTGGTCTTCGTTTCGTCAACCTGGGGGCCAGATTCGCTCTACGGGCAGGAGCCCGGTCTGCCTGCGAGGATAGCGCGGAACCTGCCGATCGACGAATTCGTCGTGCTGCTCGCCCTGCACCCGAACATCAGACAGGGCCATTTCCCGTGGCAGCTGCGGATGTGGCTGGAAGACAGCCGGCGCAGCGGAATCGGCGTGCTGCCGCGAGAGGACCTGTGGCAACAAGCGGCGATCGCCGCCGACGTCACGATCGGCGATCACGGCTCGGTCACCTTCTACTCGGCTTGTCTCGGCACACCGGTGCTTTTGGCGACCGCACCCCACGAAGCCGTCGACGCCGCTTCGCCGATCGCTGCGCTCCTCCGCGCCGCGCCACGGCTCGGGGACGGCGATCTCGCCGAACAGCTCACGGCGACCCTCAACCGGCCCGCGCCACTACAGGCCGTGACCGACCTGGCGACGAGTGTCCCGGGAGGATCAGCCACTCGGCTCCTCACCCTGGGCTACCGGACGCTCCGCCTGTCGCTGCCTGATCCCGCACCCACGCTCCCAGACTTCCCCCTACCCGGATTCGTCCGCGGCGAACCGAGCGCCACGTGGGTCACGGTCATCGGCGAACAAATCGTCCGACGTGCCGCGAACAGCCCGGTGGCTCTGGCGGAGGGGCACCTGGTGGTCACAACCGATTCCCCGGATCCACGCCTCTTGGAACGCGCGAGCGTGGTTCTCGGCAGCCGCACGGCTGACCCGCTCCGCTGGATCGTGGCTACGCTCCGCTCACTACCCGGCTGTCAGTGGGCTGCCTGCCCTGACGCGTTCGGCTGGCTCGCGGGCAGCAGCACCGGAACGCTAGTGCGCTACACCACCCCCGAACTCCCGCAGGTCGTCCCGTCCCTGCTGCACGCACTTGAGCCAGACCTGCCCAAGCGGTTCACCACCGGGGTAACGACCCACGAGGTCGAGGTCGAGTTGCTCCTCGATCAACGCCCGTGACCAGCCAACCGGGCAAGTCGGCGCAGCACCTGCAGCAGCCCTTCAGCCTCGGCGACCCGCCCATCCGAGGCAAACCCTGCTCAGCTGGCGTTCCTCGGCAGGGCAGCCGGTTCCAGCAGGCCGTGCCCGGCCGACACCGTCACATCGCCTCGCCATCAACAGACGACGTCGACAGATCGCTCAACCGAGCCGGCCGAGCCATTCCAGGAGATCACCGGCCTCAGCCGTGTACCCGCGCAGCCGGGCCACGTTCAGCGCATCCTCGGCGTGTGCTCGGGCCACCGCGACGTCACCGCGGCTCAGGGCTGCTTCGGCGCGCGTGCGGGCAGCCAGGATCCGTTCGCGGTGGAAGCCCCCGTCGGCAGCGAGTTGGATCGCGTCGGCGAGCAACGCTATTCCCTCGTCGAACGCGCCGGCTTCGATCGCGTTGCGGCCGCGCCAAAGCACGATCTTCACCCGGTTACCGGGCTCCCCGGCGAGCACCTCGCCAGCCGCGGCGAGCAGCTCCACCGCTTCCCGGTACGGGGCGACCTTGGCAAGGTGCATCCGGGCAAGCGCTGAACGGCGCGCATTGCCGAGCCCCTCGGCGAGATCGAGGTTGCGACGGAAGTGTTCCTCGGCTTCACGCTGCTCACCTGCTTCGAAACAGGCCAGTGCCAGCGACTCCACCGCGGTCGCCTGTGCTTCGACCGAACCCGACTTCTCGGCGAGACTGGCCGCTCGGCCCAGGTGCTCACGAGCGCCTTGCCAATCCCGGCTCTGGATGGCGGCGAAGCCGAGCTGGGTGTACATCAGCGCCTCCGCGAGCACGGAAGACCAGGCTCGAGCGGCCGCGACACCGTTCTGGTTCACCACGTTCATCTCGGCCGTGTGCCCACCGTCCTTGTGCACGGGCCACAGCACCAGCGCCAGCCGGCAAGCATCCTCGAGAGCACCCAGCCGGTACGCGGATTCAGCGGCGGCGACGAGGTTGAGGCGTTCTGCTTCGAGCCAGTCCAGGGCCACGCGCGAGGTGCGGCCGTCCGCTGCGAACCCCGGCCACAGCTGCGCAGCCCAGCCTCTCGGCAACGCGCTTTCAGCGATCGCGAGTCCGACCGAAGCGTAATGCGAGACCACAGCCGACGTGAGCGTGTCTCCCTTGGACCTGGCGTGCAGTCGAGTGAGCTCGGCCATCCGATACCGGTCCGCTCCGGCGCGGTGGATCAGCTTGGCCCGCACCAAATCGTCCAGTGCGTCCTGGGCGTCGTAGCAGTCCAGCTCGAGAACGGCCGCAACGGTTTCCTCCGCGACGTCACCATCGCCGGGATGTGCTCCGAAGACCCGGTACACAGCCTGTGTGTCGGGTCGCAAGCGGTCGTACGCAACGTCGAACACCGGTTTCGCCAGACCGCCCTTGCGTCGGATCCGGCCGATCAGCTCCTCCACCGACCACGTCGATTCGGACAGCATCGCGCCCGCGACCGTCAGTTCCGCGGCGGAACCCGCGCAGATGCGCAGCAAGGCGACCAGCTGAACGGGTTCGGCGGCGAGCCGCTCAGCACCCACGAGTGCGGTGAGCACGCCCTCAGCTGCGTCGTCGCTCAACGGTTCCAGCTCGACGTAGCGCGCCGAGTGGCGGGTTGTGAGCTCGGTCAACCGGGCCGCCTCCACCACAGCCACCATCGACCCCGGCCCGGCGGGCAGCAGCGCCCGTACCTCGGCGACGCTCATCGCGTCGTCGATCAGCAGAGCAATCCGTTTCGTCGCTGACCAGGCCCGCCACATCGCTGAGCGAGCTTCGAGACTGGCGGGTAGCTGATCCGCGTGGTAGCCGACCAGGCCCAATTGGTCGGCGAGCACGTCGGTGACCGGTCTGTTACCGAGGCGAACGGGGAAGACGCCGTCAGGGAATCGATCGCGGTTCCGGAACGCCCAGCATTCGCCCAGCGTGGTGCGCCCGCTGCCAGGGGCACCGATCAGGATCGCGATGCCAACCCGCCCAGCGGCCTCGTCGTGGATGTGGGTCAGCTCATCGAGCTGCGCCTCGTTGTTCCGATAATGCCGAGGTGGCTCCAGAACCTGGACCGGCGGCACGGCCGGCCCGGCCGGAGGGTGGAAGTGGACGCCGCCGTAGACGTCGCGCCCTTGAAAGACGCTGTCGGCCGTGCCGTCAAAGAAGTTGCGGTCGTTCACTCGCCCCCCGTCCCGCTGTCGTCAATGGCCAGGTTACCCGAACGGTCACGGTCCGTGTCGTGTCGTTCACCGGATTTCAATCGGGCAGTGTTCAGCGGAGAATCCTGAGAACGCAAGAATCGAAATTGCGAGCGGCAAATCAGGTGGGATACTTTGCCCCGCGAACTGTTTTCGGGGTCGTACGAACCTGGACATCGGCTGCTCGGAGTTCAGCGCCGGGGTGGACAGCCTGCTCGATGATTCCCGAGTCACGGTCATCCCGTGGGAAAAGTGCCGGATATTGACTATTCACTCGTTGTGACCGCCAGTGAGAACGTCGATTTCGCCCACCTGAACGGCCCCGTTCTGGTTCTGGGGCACGGCGTCGGATTTCACAAAAACCACTCAACAAGGTGAAGATTTCTGCTGCTGCTCCGGGTTCCAGCGGGCGCAGGGTCACGACCGCTCCACCGATCGCTCGGATGCGAGCCTGCGATTCGACCCGGCCGGTCGCGAGCACCATGCTCTCGTTTCCCCCGGGCAGCAGCGCCAGCAGCTGCTCCGCTTCGGTGACGTTTTCGATCAGCACGAGAAAGGGCCGCTCAGCGGCTTTCGTCCGCCACCGCGTGGGGAGTTCCGGATCCGGCGGCATAACGTCGGTCGGCGACACCCACTGCGCGCAAGATCGCTCGCAACGCGGACGGGATCAGCCGCTCGCCGTCGACCAGGAACGTCGAGAGGTCGAGATACACCTCACCGCCGGAGAAGCTGCGTGAAAGCTGCCGGGCGAGGTATCGGGCGAAGGCCCTTCGCCCGATACCCCTGAGCCCGTCGGTGAGCACCACCAGGGCATTACCGGCCGCGCGAAGGCCGACTTCGTCGTCTCGGCCGACGAGTCTCGGTACGGCCCGCGAGAGCTGGTGTGGCACCGCACGCTCGGGCGGCACCACGGTCACCTGCCCGATGTAGCCGGCCTGCGCCCCGGACCCGCCGTGGACCGCACCGATCTCGTTACGCGCTTCCACGCCGCAGCCACCCCCGTTGAAGCAAGTGACCACAACTCTACCGACAGCCGGCTGCGCTTGTTACTTGTCCTTTTTCTTCGGCAGCTGGTCGGCGGCTTTTTTACCCGCCGGGCCGAGCTTGTTGAGCACCGAGCGCACGCCGCTGACCACGGCGTCGCCGACGGGGTTCGGGTGGTCGTCGTCCGGGTCGCCGATGCCGCTCGCAGCGCCGCTGGAACCAGAATCCATGTCTTTCTCCCCAACTTGTGGTGTTGCGCTTTTCGTCGTATTCGAAAGAATCCCGACCTAATTCATGCTACGCAGCCGCTGCAGCCACAACAACCGCGCGATTTGCGCCTCCTCTCCCGGAACTGCGCCGAGCCGGTTGTTCATCAGGTGGACGTGCTGAAAAGCCGCCCGATAGGGCGAAACGCGGCGCGCCGATTCCCGGTACTCCGACCAGAACCGCTCGGCGTACCGGCGCAGCGGCGCGCCCACGTGCTCGCTTTCCAGCTCCCGGGCCACGTTTCCGGCGAGGCGGCCCGCCTGGCGCACCGCGCCCGGGTCGTCGGGACGCGCGGTGGCGGCCGCCGGTCGCCACGCGACCGTCCGTGCGCCGCGGCCCGACCAGTACCACGCGTACTGGTGCAGGAAGCTCACCCGCTGTTCGGCGGGCAGCCCCTCGACGATCGCCGCGGTGTGCGCCGCGGCCTGCGTGATGCGGCGAGCCGACGCGCGGCCCGGCAGCAGCTGCAACGCGGTCTCGCTGCCGAGGTGCGCCACGCGCTCGGCGAACTCGACCCCGTCCGGGCCGCGGAACTTCGCGAGTTCCGGTTCGTACCAGCGCTTCACGACTTCGGCGCCGCGTTCGGCGAACCGCCGGTCCAGCTCCGCCTCGACGTCGGCCGCCGCGTCGGGCCGGGCGCTCAGCCGCACGCGCAGCTGCAGGCCCGACAGGTCCATGTACTGCAGGAAGAACCAGCGCCGGAGCACTTCTCGGTGCCCGGCCACCACCGGGTGCACGACGTCGTGCAGCAGCCGCGTGACCGTACCCAGGTCCGGGACGTAGATCCGCCAGTAGCGCCAGTCGGGACGCAGCAGGGCGTCAAGCATGGGTCACCACCGTGAGGAACTCCGTGACGCGCCGCGCATCCGCGCCCGCGGCGGGCAGCGCTTCGGTGAGTTCGAGGCCCTCCGCGCCGGCCAGGCCTTTCAGCGCCGTCCACGCCGCGAGCGGGTGGGCGAAGCTGAGCCACTGCGGTTTGCCCTGCGGGACCCCGCCCGCGGCGAGGCCGCGGACGAACACCTGCTCGGACAGACCGTGCTCGGCCAGGAACATCCGGCCGGCGCGGAGGAAGTCGAGGTCGGGCCCATCGGACACCGACGGCAGAGCGGACGCGGGCAGCGTCCAGCGAGCGCGGCGCAGCACGAGCCGGCCGTCGGTCACGCGTTCGCGGAACCCCGGTTCGGCGACCGGAGCCCACGGGCCGAGCGACAGCCACGGATCCGACAGCAGCTGCAGCACGCGGGGCACCCCGCGCAGCAGGTGCGCGGGCACCGCGCCGAGGTAGCTGAGCGCGGCGGGCCGCCCGGCCGGGTCGAGGACTTCGAGCGTGCCGGTGGCCAGGTCGTGGCGCACGCGGAAGCCGTCGATCGAAACACCCCCGTACGGCCGCTCCGCACCCCAGACCAGCGCCGGCGCCGAGCGCACCGCGGGCCGCTGGGTGTCGGTCCAATCGGCGTGCGCCGTCACCTGGTACACCGCGCAACCGGGGAACCGCTTCTCGTGCAACGAAGTCATCGCCGCTTCGACGCGTTCAGTCAACCCGGGCACGCCGGCCCAGCGCGCCACCGCGCCGAGGTAACCCGCGTGCACCTGGTTGACCACGAGCGCGTCGCCCGCGACCTGCCAGAACACCGAGTGCGCGGGGCGCCCGACGCTCGCGCCGGCGACGTCGCGCACCTGCGGGTCGGGCACGGCGCACCGCGAGAGCCACCACATCGGATCCAGGTCGCGGACCGCGCGGAACGCGAACTCCGCCAGGTCGGCGACACCACCGTTTCCATAGTGGTGCAAGAAGAACCGCACCAGGTCGAAGTAGCCCGCGCGCGGCCGCGCGGTCGAACGCAGCAGGCCGTCGAGCCGGCCGAGCTCACCGTCGGCCCACGCGGGTGGTGTGGTTTCCGGCTCCGGGCCGTGGGCGACGGTCTCGTGCACCAGCCCGAGCCCGTCGAGCCAGCCCGCGCGCGCCGGATCGCGTTCGGCCAGCGTCTTGCGCAGCCGGCCGCGCAACGCGAGCACCGCGTCCGCACGTCGGCGGCCGTCCGCCCCACCGGCTACGACCTTCTCGGCCTCGGCCAGCCCGAGGTGCCCCCACGCGGTGAAGTGCCGCGGCTCGGTCAGCCGCCACGGCGGCGCCAGGAGCAGCAGACCCTGGTCCAGCAACCGGCGCAGGTCTTCGGGCGGGCAGCCCAGCTCCGCGGCCAGCCCGCGCAGCCGCCGCGGTTTCGCGTCGAGCGGCACCGGACCGGGCACCGCGGTGATCTCGTCCTCGCGGAAGTAGACGCCGTGACGCATCCGGTGCGCGGGCAGTGCGGCCAGCCACTCCGCTCCGACCAGCCGGGTGTCCACAAGGGGCACCACGACCGGGTCGTCTTCCAACGCCGCGTACGCGAGCCGCGCGGCGACGCGCGACGAGCTCACCAGCCGCCGCCGGACACCCGGGTCGACCGCACCGCCGAAGTCCCCGACGCCGACCGTGGTCAGCGCGCCGAACGGGCTCGGCTTCAGCGCGGTCCGCACCAGGTACGACACCGCGCTGCGGCTCAGCCGCCCACCGGGTTTGCCGAGCTCCGTGCGATCGGTGAACGCCCTGACGAACTCCGGGCTCGCCAGCGCCAGCGCGGCCAGCACGTCGGGCGTCCGCAGGGCGGTGGCCACGGCGTGCTGCGCCGCGGCCAGCTCGCCGGTGAGCGCGCGGCCGGCCTTCTCCAGCAGTTCCCGCTCGCGCACGAGCGCCTGGTGCCATTCGCCGAGCCGCTCCGCCTCCTCCGCGCCGAGCACGTCCCGCGCGAGCCGGAGCCCGGCTTCGTCGCCGCGGTCGTTGAACACGCCGCGGCGCAGCCGGATGAGCCCGCGCCGCTGGTCGCGGCTCAGCTCGTCGCGGCCGATCACGGCGTGCAGCGCGTCGCAGACCGGGTCCCGCTGCTCGCGCTTGCGCGCGGCGGCGGCCTCGGCCTCGTCGAGCAGGGCGAGGGTTTCCGGGGCGCGCAGGCCGTCGAGCACGGCGGCGGGCAGCCCGCAGATCCGGGAGACGAGCAGCTCGGACACGGTGTCACCGCCTCCGCGCGGCCAGGGCTTCGGCCTGCCAGCCCGGGTCGTTTCCGGTGCGCCAGTCGAGCGCGCCGTCGCCGCTCACCGGAGCGGGCAGCTGCGCCGGGGCGCTGCCGAGGATGAACTCGCCCACCGACGATTCGCGCAGGTAGTCGAGCTTGAACGCGCGCGCCGACGCGTCGGCGTCCCCGCTGCCGAGCCCGCAGCCGGCGAGGCCCATCGCCGTGGCGACGAGGTACATCGTCTGGTACAGCGCGCCGGCGTGCTTGAGCGTCACGGCATACGCGATCGATTGGTACTTCCACGACAGCCGCTGGAAGCGCGAGGTCATGGTCACGAGCACGTCCGGCACCGCCTGGCCGCCGGTCGAGAGCGTCGCGACGGACAGCAGTTCCTCGCGCGCGGCCTCGTCGGTGTTCACCAGCCGCAGCACGTGCTCACCGGCGTCGTAGTGGTAGATGCCCGGCGCCAGCCCGGCGCACCGGCGCACGGTCAGGTACAGCTCGAGCTCGTACCCCGCACCACCGCACGGGTACGGCCGGCTCGAGCCCTCGTACGGCATGCGCACCTCGGGCCGCGGGCCGTACGTGCCGCGCACGCGAGCCGTGCGGTAGAGGAATTCGCCGAGCTGCTCGGCGGTGATCGGCTGCTCGCCGTAGGACCGGATCGACTGGCGTGCCTCGATCGTCTCCTGCAACCCCGGATCGGCCGAGCGCACGTCGTCGAACCGCGGCCGGAAGAGCTCGATGCGCGGCCCCGCCGGCGCCGGCTTCAGCGCGGGCAGCGGCTCGATCTGGCCCACGTACGGGAAGCGGCCGCCGAAGGCCTCGTCGGTGCGCCCGATCCGGCTGCGGCTGTGGAAGTACAGGTCGTGCACGTCCCACTGGCGCAGCACGTCGTCTTCGTCCACGGGGAACTCGCCGTCGATGCCGACGTCGAGGAACCCGGCGCCCGCCAGCGCGGCCAGCACGGGGTGCCACTCACCGTCCACTTCGGACGCCGGTTGCGCGACCGCGAGCGCGGCGACGGCACCGGCCAGCGCCGCGTCGAGCAGCACGGCGCGGTACTTGCTCACCGGCGACTCCACGACGAGCTCCCCGCCGCGGCGGCGCAGCAGGCTGAACTTACCCAGCCGCAGCCACGCGCCGGTCAGCTCGGGCAGCTCCGGGCGCGGCGGCGTCACACCCGTGCGCTCCAGCACGGCGACGCGCTCCCCGCGCAGCCGGAACCCGGTGGCCAGGAAGGGTTCCACCTTCGCCAGCACGTTCGCCACCGGCGACTTCGGGTGCGCGGCCACCAGTTCGGCTTCGGTGTGCACCCCGGCGCGCACCTGCTGCAGCGCTTCGAGCATCGGCGCGCCGACGCCCTTGAGCCGGTAGCCGGCGCGGTCGGCCAGCCCGAGCAGGACCTGGTCGTCCTTGCTCAGCACCGCGACGTCGCGGCGGAAGGTGACGGTGTACTCGGCGGTTCGTTCGAGCGTGGTCATAGGAACATCGCAATCGGGTTGAGGTCGGCTTCGGACGTCGGGTGGTCGAGCCAGCCCAGCTCCACCGGCACGTCGTAGAGCCGGCCGGGCGCGAAGCGGGGCCAGAAGTGCCGCATCCCCGGCACCAGCACGCGGACGACGGGCAGGCCGATGTCCACGCGCGTCTGGTCCAGCACCAGCATTTCCAGGCCCCGCTCGGCCACGGTTCGCTCGGCGCGGAGCACGTCGTCGCGCACGTCGGCGCTGTCGTAGCGCTCGAAGTCGGCCTTGGTGCGCAGCGCGCCCTCGGCCGGGAGCACGTACGGCTGGTTCTCGGTCGTGGCGGTGCGCCACCAGTCCAGCTGGTCGGGATCGTTGTAGGCGTAGGAACCCGAACCGTCGGCCTTCATGCCGATCACCGCGGGCAGGAACTGGTTCATCTCCGACAGCGCCCGCCCGATGGCGACCTCGACGTCGAAGTGCGCGCCGAGCGCGAACAGGATGTCCTGCGCGGGCTTGTCGCGGCGCACCGACACCGCGGCGACCGACGGGATGCCGAGGTCGTTGGTCAGGTCCAGCACCCAGGAGTCGCGCTCCAGGTCGTCGTAGCGCTGCTGCCACTGCGCGAAGTACGGCACGTCGAAGGTCGACAAGTCGATGGCCGGCCGGCACAGCCGGTGGTACCACCACATCGCGACGGTGTCGCGCTCGACGAGCTCCATGAAGCCCTGCAGCACGGCGTCCTCGATGCTGGTGCCCGCCGCGCACCCGTTGGAGTTCGCGCCGGCCTGGAACGGCGTTTTCGGGTTGTGGTAAGCGAAGTACAGGCCCGAGGTGGGGAACAGCTTCGTGCGCTGCTCGGTCAGCGACCACAGCGGCGACCACTCGATCTCGGCCCGCGGGTCGAACTCGTCGGCGACCCAGTGGAAGTGCGACGGGCGCGCGTTCCACTCGGCGCGGTCGCGGAACTGCGCGTCGCTGTAGAGGTGCAGGGCGTTCGGGTGGATGGCCTCGGCCGGGTCGAGGTCGGCGAACCGCGCCGTGCGGCGGGATTCGTCGCCGTGGAACAGGCCGGAGTAGCGCTCGATCGCCTCACCCAGCGCCGACGCCTTGGCCTGCGCGTCGCTCATCCCCTTGCCCGCGCTGCAGCTGCGCAGGCCCGCGCGCAGGTCGTTGGCGTTGGCCATGGGGATCGCGAAGTTCTGGCCCGCGGTGTAGGTGTGCAGGCCTTCGACCTCCAGCGGCACCTTGACGAGGTTGCTGATCGGCCCGGTGACGGGGCTGATCAGGTGCTCGTACCGCGCGACGAACTGCTCCGGCGGACGGGAGCGGTACCCGCCGTCGCTGCTCGCGGTGCGGGGCCGGGATTCGATCCGCACCGGCTCCTCCTGCCGGCGCGACTGCACCTCCGGCTCACCGCACAGCGGGCACTGCGGCCGGCGCTGGAACGGGTGGTGCTCCTGCGTGAGGCTGATCGTGTCGAGCGTGATGACCTCGGCCTGCCACGGCGTGCCGAACTCGGCGGCCACTCCGCCCGGCGGCTCCGGCAGCGAGGCCCGGCCCGCGGCGAACGCGCCGGTCAGCCACTTGCCGACGTGCAGCGCGGCCAGCCGGTGCGCCAGCTCCTGCGTGACGCCGGTGCCGGTGACCGAATTGACCAGCGCCGGGCTGTCGAGCACCCCGCGCTGGCGCAGGTAGGACGCGAGCACGTTCTTGTTGGACAGCCGCACGCGCAGGCATTCGTAGCAGCCGGTGACACCGGGCTCGAAGACCGGGCCGACCCAGATCATGCTGCCGACCGGCTTCACCGGCAGCCACGGGATCCCGGCCTCGTGCCACTGCGTGCCCCATTCGGCGAGCTCGGGGCGCAGGTAGTCGTCGGTGAGCACGACGGTGAAGCCGCCCATCTCCGTCGTGACCCCCGCGCCGAGCGCGCGCAGCGCTTCGGTGAACCCGCCGGCGTCGACGTCGCCCGCGGTCAGCACGCGCACATCGGCGCCCGCCAGCCGGGCCACGGCCTCGTCACCGTCCACACCGGACGCTTCCCAGTACCCGCCGACGCGCGGGTCGACCTCGGGGTCGACCTCCACGACGTACCCGCTGCGGCGCAGGCGATCCAGCGCTCCGTCGATGCGGGCCGGGTCGGCTTCGGCCAGCAGCTGCTTGATGGCGTCGCGGCTGTGCTCGCCGGCCAGCAGCGGAGCCAGCCGTTCGACGAGCGCGCCGGCCAGGCGGGTCTGCGTGGTGCGCTCGCTCGTGAGGTACACCGCGTCGCCGGGCACGGTCAGCACCCGCAACGACCGGTTGAACCTCGTGATCCGGTTGATGCTCTTCGTCATGGTCGATCCCCTCAGTCCTCGCGGCGGGCGGTGCCCACCAGCCGGGCGAAAGCCTTCGAATGGCGCGACAGCTCGGCGAACGTGCCGAGGTCGGCGATGCGGCCGTGCTCCAGCACGGCGATCCGGTCGGCCGAGCGGATCGTGGACAGCCGGTGGGCCACCACCACCCGCGTGAGCCGCAGGTCGTCGACGGCGCGCCGCACCTGTTCCTGCGCGGCGACGTCGAGCGCGCTCGTGGCCTCGTCGAGCAGCAGCACGGCGGGGCGTTTGGCCAGCGCGCGGGCCAGCAGCAGCCGTTGGACCTGGCCGCCGGAGAGCCCGCTCTCGCCGTCGGTGACCTGCGTGTGCAGGCCCATCGGGAGCGCGGCCACCGCGTCCCCGAGCTGCGCCGACTCGGCCGCGCGCCCGGCCAGGTCGAGGTCCACGTCGTCGGTGGCGCCGCAGATGACCTCGGCGAGCGTGCCGCGCATGAGCGTCGCGTCCTGGGCGACGTAACCGATGCGCGTGCGCAACTCGTCGACGTCGCACCGGGCCACGTCCACGCCGTCGACCAGCACCCGGCCGCGGTCGGCCCGGTCGAGGCCGAGCACGAGTCGCAGCAGCGTCGACTTGCCCGCCCCGGAGGCGCCGACCAGCGCGACGAACTCCCCCGGCCGGATGCTCAGGGAGATGCCGGTGAGCAGGTCACGCGTCTGGCCCGGGTAGCGGAAGCTCACGTCGTCGAGCACGACCGCACCGCGCGCCGCCGGCAAGCCGGCCGGGTCGGCGGGCGTCTCCGGCCGCGTGGTCAGCACCGGCGCGAGCCGCGCGTGCACCGGCCCGATCGCGAACAACCCGACGAGCGCGCTCTGCAGGCGGGTGGCCGTGAGGTTGAGCGTCATCGCGACCATCACCACGGTCCACTGCCCGGCGAAGCCGAGCCCGGACGCCATCGGCAGCAGCAC
This sequence comes from Amycolatopsis sp. NPDC051903, assembly GCF_044452505.1. Classification (NCBI taxonomy): domain Bacteria; kingdom Bacillati; phylum Actinomycetota; class Actinomycetes; order Pseudonocardiales; family Pseudonocardiaceae; genus Amycolatopsis; species Amycolatopsis sp. NPDC051903. The sequence goes on from NZ_JBITBT010000016.1 coordinate 104,497, forward strand.
GGCCAGCAGCGCCGGGTAACACGCGACGGCCAGCGCACTCGCGACTTCGGCGTACCGCAGCCCCGCGTCGTCCGACCGCTTCTGCGCCCCGAACGCGGCGCGCCACCGACTGACCACATAGGACTGGGCACCGAACGCGCGCACGTCGTCGATCCCCAGCATCGCCGGGTACACGGCCGCCTGCACGTCGTCCACCGCGGCGAGGACCGCCGTGTCGTAGCGCTGCTGGCGCACCGAAAGCCACAGCATCGCGCCGAGCACCAGCGCGAACAGCCCGGTCGCCGCGACGGCGAGCCACGGGTCGAGCAGCCCCAGCAACGCCACCGCGACCAGCGCGAACACCGCGTGCAGCGCGGCGGTCAGCCCACCACTGCCGAGCAGGCCCCGCAGCTGGCCCACCCCACCGGCGAAGCCCATGAGCCGCCGCAACGGGTACTGCCGGAAGAACGCGGCGGGCAGGCTCAGCAGGCGCTGCCAGATCGCGGACTCCAGGCGGTCCTGCGCTCCGTCGGTGAGCGTCAGCAGCCCGCGCTCCACGGCCGCCGTGGTCAGCAGTTGCAGCGCGAGCAACCCCAGCAGCGCTCCGGCCAGGTACGGCACGGCCGCGCGGGTACCCGCCCCGATCGCGAGGGCGAGCACCATCCCCGCCAGCGGCACCACGAACCCGAACACGGTTGCCAGCAGCCCGACGACCGCGGCCGCGATGAGCCGGATCCGCTGGCCCTTCAACGCAAACGACAGCAGACCACGACCGGTGGTGCCTTCGTGCGGCAGCACGGCTGCACCCCGCGGTGCACTGGATCGCTGCCGCGGAAGGGCAGCGACGCTTCGCCCGGACTGCGCCGGCGCTGCTGCTTCGCGCGTAAACGCAGGTCCGACCGGGGCTTCGTCGGTGCTCGCGTCGAGGTACGGGTGCGGCATGGTGGGCCGGCCGGCGGTGCGGGCCTCGCGGAGGTCGGCGGCCGTCGCGCCGGCTTCTTCGAACCAGGACCGCGGGGCACCGTCGTGCGGGAGTGTGGCGGTCATCCGGCCACCTCCGTCAGATCGCGGTAGCCGCGGGAGTGGGCGACGAGGTCGTCGTGCGTGCCGTAGACGCGGACCTGGCCCGCCTCGAGCAGGACGACCGTGTCGTCGCCGCGCACTTCGGAGAGGCGGTGGGCCACGGCGACCGTCGTGGTGCCGCGAGCGCGCAGGGCGGCGTCGATGCGGGCGGCCAGCGCCGTTTCGACCGCGCTGGTCGCTTCGTCGAGGACGAGCACGCGCGGGTCGCGGGCCAGCGCTCGGGCGAGAGCGAGCCGTTGGCGTTCGCCGCCGGAGAAGTTGCGGGCCTGCTGCGCGACCGCGGCGCCGTCGACGCCGCCGCGCAGGGCGATGGTGTCGGTGAGCTGGGCGTCGGCGAGGGCGGCAGCGATCGCGGCGTCCGGCAACGGCGTGCCGAGTTCCAGGTTCTCGCGCACGGTGCCCTCGAAGAACGCCGGCCGCTGCGGCACGTAGCCGACCAGGAACGGCCGCACCGACGGCGGCAGGTCCGCGCTGCCCCGGCCGTCGACGAGCGCCACGCCGGACCACGGCCGCACTAGCCCGGCCAGCAGTTTCGCGAGCGTCGACTTGCCGCACCCACTCGCACCCACGAGCGTCAGGCGGCCGCCGGGCGGCACGTCGAGGTCGAGCGAAACCAGCAGCGGCGCGGAGTTGGTGTCGTAGCCGTAGCGCAGGCCTCGCACGGTGAGCCGGCCCGGGCCGACCGCGACCGGTTCGTCCACATCGGACGGATCGGGTTCGGCGCCCGCCACGTCGTCGTACGCGGCGAAGCTGCTGCGCAGGCCACCGATCCGGTGCAGTCCCGTGACGAGCCCGCCCGCGTGCAACTGCCAGACACCCGCCAGCACGGCGACGGTGATCACCTCGCCGGGCGTCAGCACCGCGGTCAGCGCGAGGCAGACGGCGTACCCGAGCGCGTGCACCGCCGTGACGCCCAGGCCGATGCCGTGCTCACCGAGCGCCGCTCGCCGTTGCGCGGCCAGCACTTTCCGCTGCGCCGAAGACCACCGCGCGAACGCCTGCCGTCCGCTGCCCTCGGCCTTCACGGTGTCGATGGCCGACAGCACGTTCAGCGAGAGGCCGTCGCGCGCCGACTGCTCCACCAGCAGCGCCGACTGCCGTTCGGTGCCCGACCGGCTGCCGAGCCGCACGACCAGCGCGGTCACCAGCGTGCTTCCCACCAGCAGCCCGGCGGCCGGCGGCGCGAGCACGGCCAGCACCACGAGCAGGCCGGCCACCGCGGCGAGGTGCACCGCGACGGGCAGCACCACCGTCGTCAGCTGCTGCGCGATGGTGTCGGCGATCTGCACCCGCGCCGCGACGCCCCCGGTGAACCGCCGGTGGAAGTAGCTGCCGGGCAGTCGCAGCAGGTGCCCGACGAGTTCCGTCGAGCGCGTCAGCGAAGTCCGCAGCAGCGCGGCGGAAACGAGCCGCTGCTGCGCCCACCCGGCCAGCGCGACGCCGACCGCCACCGCGGCCAGCCACCACAGCGCCCCGGGTCCGGCCGTCGCCGTGACCAGCGAACGCGCGAGCAGCGCGGCCACCACGGTCAACCCCGCGGTGAGCACCCCGGCCACGACGGCGCCGAGGGCCACGGGCAGCCCGGAACCCAGCCACCGCACCGCTCGCGGCAGCGCCTTGCGCGGCGCGCCACTCGGCCGGAAGGCGGTACCCGGCTGAAAACCCAAGTACAGCGCGGAAAACCGCGCGCGGAACTCGGCGAGCGACAGCGTGTGCCGTCCGGCCGCCGGATCGTGCAGGCGCACGCGCCCACCCCGGCCGACGCGTTCCAGCACCGCGAAGTGCCGGTTGTCCACGAAGACCACGCCGGGCGTGGGCAACGCCCGCAGCGTCGCGACATCCGCGTCGTCTCCGGAAAGCCGCACGCGCTTGGCGCTCACGGTCAGCCCGAACTGCTGGCCGCGCCGGGCCAGCGTCGCGGCGCTGATGCCGTCGCGCCCGCCGCCGCACGCCCGCGAGAGCTCCGGCCAGGTCAGGAACTTGCCGAACCCGGCGAGCAGGATCCCGAGGCAGGCGGCGCCGCAGTCGGACTCCTCGACCTGGCGGAACTCCGCGCCGGCGCGCGAGCGGTAGCGCGTACTCATCGTGCGCCGCTTTCCGCGAGCGCCGGGGAGAAGGTCACCGGCAGCACGCGCGGAGTCGGGAACGCCAGCGAAGCGCGCCACGGCAACTCGGCCAGTGGACGGCTCGGCGTCGGCAGCCGGTCGTGCACCGCCTGCAGCAGCGATAGCGCGGTCATCCCGGCGAGCGCGCTGCCGAGGCAGTAGTAACTGCCGTGGCCGAACGCGACGTTGCCGGTGATCGGCCGGTCCCACCGGAATTCGAGCGGAGCTTCGAACTTGCGCGGGTCGAGGTTGGCGGCGGCGAAGGCGAGGATCACCGTGTCACCGGCCTTGAAGTGGAGTTTCCCGACGGACAGGTCGTGCGCGACCTGGCGCGATCCGAACGCGACCGGGGTGCGCAACCGGAGGGCCTCGGCGAACACGCGGTCGGCGCACGCCGGGTCCGCGGCCAGCGCCGCGGCGATCTCCGGGCGCTCCGACAGCACGACGAGGGTGTTGGCGAGCGCGGCCGTGACCGTGTCCAGTCCGGTCATGAACAGCAGCAGGACCATGTCCACGGCTTCGCCGGCGGACAGCTTGCCCGCCTGGTACGACCCGGCGAGGTGCCCGATGAGGTCTTCGGCCGGTTCGGCGCGGCGCTGCTCGAGCAGTCCGGTGACGTATTCGCGCAGCTCGGCGAACTCGGCGGCGGTGATCGGCGGGCCGGCCTCGGGGTGGGTCTCGGCGAGAAAGCCGGCGGCGAGCTGGTTCATCATGCCCGTGGCCCGCTCGGTGACGAACTCACGATCGGCGGGCGGGACGCCCAGCAGCACCGCGGTCACCCGCGCCGGCAGCGGTGTCGCCAGCTCGCCGACGAACTCGGCCTCGCCCCGCCGCAGCGGTTCGGCCAGCAGCTCGGCGACGACGTCGTCGATGCGGTCGCGCAGCGCGGCCAGCCGGCGGCCGGAAAACGCCCCTGTCAGCACGCTGCGTAGCCGCTGGTGCTCCTCGGCGGCGCGCACGGACATAGTGCTGCTGAAGAAGCGAACAAACTGTGGGTTATCCCGGTGCACCGCTTCGGGGAAGACCGGGGCGGCCATCGGGAAGCCGGGTTGGGTGCAGAGGCGGGTCACCAGGTCGTAGCCGGAAATGACCCACATCCCGTCGAAGCGCACCACCGGCGCCTGCTCGGCCAGCTCCGCGAAGAATTCCGGAGCCTGCATCCCGAACGGAACTTGGCGCGCGAAGTGCCGCCACAACCGCTGGACGATTTCTGCCATCCCCCAAGTCCTTTCAGGCACGTGTTCGTCCGCACCACGTGGTCGCCGCCGAAAAATGATTCACGAATAGACGGCGACCACGCGGTGTGGGTGGAATAGCCGGGCTAACGCACCTGGATCAGGTGGCGCAGCCGTACGTGCCGAAGCACACCGGACAACCGACGCTGCCCGCAGTTCCGAAGCAGTTGCCGGCGCCGGCTTCGGTCAGCTCCTCGATCACGAGCTCCTCGACCGGCGTGACCTGCGTGGTAACGTTCTCCATGACAACCTCCCTTCAGAGGTTCGTTTCGCCGCGGATGTCCTGGGGGATTGTCAGCTCGAGCTCGCGGTGCCGACCGAGCCCGCCGAGCTCGGGCACCCCGCGGTGCCCACGGTGCCGATGCAGAAGCTGCCGGCCTGGTCGTCGGAGAGCTGCTCGATCGTGAGGTCGGCCGTGGCCGGCTCGCGGATCTCTTCGTTCATCTCGTTTCTCCTGTTCAGAACGTCAGTGCGAGCTGACGGTGCCGTAGCTGCCGGCGCTGGAGGGGCAGCCGAACGTGCCGGCCGACCCGACGCACCACCCGGCGCCGGTGGCGTCGGACAGCTCTTCGACGGTCAGTTCCTCGGTGAAGTCCTGCGACTCCTGGATCTCCATGTCGTTTCCTCTCAGGACCAGCTGAAGGCGGTGCCGACGCACGCCGGGCAGGTGGTGGAGCTGATGGTGCCGCCGGTGTTCGTGGTGCCGGCGCCGGCGATCTCGCCGAGCTCCTCCACCGTGATGTCCTCGGCGAACGCCTGCTCGACCTGGTTGTCGAACTCGTTCATCTCGGTCTCCTCGGTTGTGTTGTGGTGGTGCGGATTGCTCAGCCGAAGCTGGACGCGGTGCCGGCGCTCGACGGGCAACCCGCGCTGCCGACGCAGAAGGCGGTGCCGGCCGCGGTGGTCTCCACCAGCTCCTCGACCTGCAGCTCCTCGACCGCCTCGGTGGCGATGGTGTTTTCCTGCATTCCTTTCACCTCCCTCCAGAGGCAACTGTGTCGATCGTTACCAATCCGACCACAGCCACGGCGGAAACCGTTGCGGTACTCGAGTACCGTCCCGCTGGGCATCCGCCTACTTTTGGTCGGATTGGTAACATGCGAAAGGAATTCACCTAGGGTGTACAGGTGACAGTGCCCTGATCCCAGCTGTTGAAGCTGTACCGGTAGCCGTAATCCCCGCCGGCAGTACCGAGGTACTCCCATTTCGCCAGCTCGAAGCCGACGTTCTTGAACTGCGTGCTCGGCACGCACTCAGGTGGTGCCGGCACGCTGGCCTCAGCGGCGGAGATACCGAACAAAACGGACACAACGACAAAAGCGGCAACGATGACACTTCTCATCTCGCAAGCCCCCCCAGGCTTTTGATTCCCCAGTTTTGCGCTATTCGCTCTGAGCGATTCGCACGGAGGTGACGCTAAACCCAACTGGGCGTCCGAGTGGAGAGTTAATCACCGATGTCACCCGTCTGGAGTAAGTAGCTGCCAGCTATCTTAGGGTTTCCCTAGGGTTCCCTTAGGGTGGCCGTGCTCAGGGTGCACGACTGACTACTCACTGGTCACGGTGAGTACAGCCCGGGCGGCGACCGCGAGCGCCCGTCCCCCCGCCGAAAGCGCCGCCGGCTCCGGAGCGAAGTCAGGCGAGTGGTTGGTGCCCCGCGAGCCGACGCCGAGGGTCCAGTAGCAGAGCGGCACCCGCGTGCCGTCCGGTCGTCGCGCCAGGTGGCCGACGTCCTCGGCCGCGGCCACGGGCGCCGTCCACGTGACGCTGCCGGCGCCCAGCCCCGCCACGTGCGCGGCCCGGACGGCGATCGCCAGGTGCCGGTCGTTGGTCGTCGCCGGCGCCGAGCGGACGGTCTTGACCTCCGGCTCGACCGCGGCGCCAGAAGCCTCGGCCTCCGCCCGGCACACGCGCTCGAGGGCGGCCAGCGCTCCGGCCAGCGCACCGTCGGTCGCCGCGCGGACGCTCACGCCGAGCTCGACGCGGTCCGGGATCACGTTGGCCGCCTCGCCCGCGTGGATCGCACCGACGGTGACCACCACCGGCTCGGCCGGGTTGGTTTCACGCGAAACAACCGACTGCAGGCGCACCACGAGGTGCGCGGCCAGCACCACCGGGTCCACGGCGAGGTGCGGCACGGCGGCGTGCCCGCCCCGGCCGTGCACCGTGATCGCCAGCTCGGTGCACGGCGCGGTGATCTGCCCCGGCGAATGGCCGACGCGCCCCACCGGCCCCGGCACGGCGTGCTGCGCCAGCAGCGCCGCCAGCGGGCCGACGCCGTGCAGGTCGTCGGCGACCATGGCGAGCGCGCCGTCGAGCGTTTCCTCGGCCGGTTGCCCCAGCACCACGAGCCGCCCGCGCCACGACGCCCGGTCCGCCACCAGCTCCCGCGCGGCCCCGATGACGGCGGCGAGGTGCAGGTCGTGCCCGCACGCGTGCATCGCCGCGCCGTCGGCCGCGTACGGCAACCCCGTGCGCTCGACCAGCGGCAACGCGTCCAGCTCCGTGCGCAGCGCGACCGCGGGACCGTCGCCGTTGTCGAACGCGGCGACGACACCGTGGCCGCCGACGCCGGTGCGCACGGCGAAGCCCAGCGCACCCAGCTCGCGCGCCAGCACGGCCGCGGTCCGCTCCTCCGCTCCCGACAGCTCCGGGTGGCGGTGCAGGTCCTCGTACAGCTCGACCAGCTCCGTCACAGCCACCCGGCCTCCTCGGCGACGCGGTAGGCGGCCACGCGGTTGTCCACCTGCAGCTTCGTGAGCGTGCTCGACAGGTAGTTGCGCACGGTGCCCTCGGCCAGCGACAGCCGCGCGCCGATCTCCGCCGGTCGCAGGCCGGCGCCCGAGAGCCGCAGCACTTCGAGTTCCCGCTCGGTCAGCGGCGTCTCCCCGACGGCGAGCGCGTCGGCCGCGATCTCCGGGTCCACGTGCCGCCCACCGGAGCACACCTTGCGCACGGCGTCGATCAGCGCGTCCGGCGAGATGTTCTTGGTGACGAACCCGCGCACGCCCGCCCGCATCGCGCGGTGCAGGTAGCCGGGTTTGCCGTAGCTGGTGACCACGAGCAGACCGCACGGCAGCCCTTCGGCCTTCACCGCTTCGGCCACTTCCAGGCCGGACAGGCGCGGCATGTCGATGTCGACCATGGCGCCGTCGGGCCGTTCGCGGCGGATCGCCGCCAGCGCGTCGGCCCCGTTGTCGACGGCCTCGACCACCTCGATGTCGTCGACCAGGCTGAACACCGTGCGCAGAGATTCCCGGAGCAGGGCGTGGTCCTCGGCCAGCACGATCCGCAGGGTCATGAGCTCTTCCTCGGCAGGTCAAGGGGCACGCGGGCGGTGAGCACGAAATCGCCGCCGGCTTCGGCGTGCTCCAGCGTGCCGCGCACGGCGGCCAGCCGCTCGGCCAGGCCGGTGAGGCCGTGACCGGCGCGGACGCCCCCGGCGTGGGGTCGGTCGTTGCGGATGCGGACGGTCAGCGCACCCCGCTCGCGCACGAACTCGACGCGGCAGTTCTCGGCGGCGCTGTGCCGCAGGATGTTGGTGCCGCCTTCGCGGATGGTCGCGCCGATCGCCTCGGCGACCGGCGCGGGCAGTCCTTCCGGGACCGGGTCGGCGACCACGCGGACCCCGGCGAGGCTGAGGATCGACGACGTGCCCCGCAGCTCCTCGGCCAGGCCGGCCTGGCGGTAGCCGGCGATCACCCGGCGCAGCTCCGTCACCGAACCGCCCGCCAGTTCGGCGATCTGCACGAGCTGGTCGCGGGCGGCGTCCTTGTCGGTGTCGAGCAGCCGCACACCGAGTTCGGCCTTGAGCCGCACCACCGAGAGCCCGCGCCCGAGCACGTCGTGCAGGTCACGGGCGAACCGGAGCCGCTCCTCCACCACGGCCATGCGCGCCAGCTCGTCGCGGTTGGCGTGCACTTCGGACGCGTACGTGACCAGCAGCCCCATCCCGGCGAGCACCACGATCGTCACCACCGAGCGGAGCATCACCTCGGCCACGGCGAACGCGGGCAGCTGCATCAGGAACGCGATGCCGGTCGTCGTGGCGAGCACCGCCAGCGGGAAGATCCAGCGCTTGAGCCCGGCGAAGCTGATCACGGCGGCACCGGCGACCAGCGACGGCAGCGCCAGCCAGGCCGGGCCGAACGCCAGCAGCAGCGCGTACGTGAGGCTCGTGCCGATCGCCACGTCGACGAGGTGCTCGCGCGAAGCCGAGCGCCGCACGGCCGCCCAGACGACGCGGCCGGTGCTGACCAGCACACCCGCGCCGGCCAGCACCGCGAAGAGCACGTCGACCACCGGCGGGTGGGTGCTCAGCCACAGGAAGAACGCCTCGAGGGTGAACGCGACGACCGTGCCGAGGATCAGCAGCGCGACGACGCGGCCCAGTGTCCCGGGGTTCCACCGGTCCACGTCCCCTCCCGCCTAGCCGGCCCGCTTCGGATCCCACTTGAAGAAGCGCTTGCCCAGGCCGAGGGAAACGCCGATCCAGGCACAGAGTAGTCCCAGCGGCATAACACACGCGCGGAACGACTCCAGGAATCCGACTTGGTGCGGCAGCTGCGCCGTCGCGGGATTCGACGCGAAGTCCCGGCCGAGATACGCGCTGCGCAGAATTTCGACGACCGAACTCGACGGCAGGTACTGCACCGGCACCTGCAGGAAGTGCGGCATTTCGGACAGCGGGAAAACGATCCCGGACGCGAACATCATGAGGAACAGGAATGGCGTGACGAGCCACGTGGAAACCTCGCTCGTGGGCAGCAGCCCGGAAACGCCGATCGCCAGCAACGCGAACGTGAACGCGCCGAGCACCACACCGACCAGCAGCAACAGCGGGTTCGCCGGCGCGGGAGCTTTCAGGTACGCCAGGCCGAAAACGAGGAGCACGACCACCTGCGCGACGCTCGTGACGGAACCGCTCATGGCTTCGCCGGTCATGATGGCGGTATCGGGCAACGGGGTGCCGCGAAGTCGTTTGTAAATCAATTTTCCGCGCCGGCTCGTCGCCGAGTTCACGACGTTGTAAACGATCCAGACGAGGACGAATCCCATCATCCCCGGAAGGAGGTACACGCCGCCGTCGACACCGGCGATGTCGCCCTTGCCGTGCTGGCTCGCGGGCAATCCGATGCCGAGGCCGAGTGGAATCAGCACACCCGTGAGCGCGAAACCGAGATCGCGCCAGTGCACCTTCTGCGACAACAGGAATTGGGACCACGTGTAGCGCCACCAGCCGAGCGTTCGGTTCGGGGCGAGCGCGGGTGCTGCTGCGGTCATCACCGCTCCTTCGCGGTCGTGGCGAGGTCGGCCTCGTCGGCCACCTTGAGAAAGACGTCTTCCAGCGAGTTCCGCCGCACCTCGAGGTCGGAAATCCGCACGCCCGCCCGGTACGCCCAGTCGAGCAACGTGTGGAGGTCACCCTGCGGGTCGGTGCTGCTGGTCTCGTAGCGGCGGCCGTCTTCGGCGACGCCGGCCAGCTCGATGGGCACGGCGGCGTCGCTGGTGAAGGTGATCGTGGACCCGTGATCGGCTCCGATGACCTCGTCGACGGACCCGTGCCGCACGATGCGCCCGCGGTCCATGATCGCGACGCGGCCGGCCAGGTACTGCGCCTCTTCCATGTAGTGCGTGGTCAGCAGGATCGCCATGCCCTGGCTGACCATGTTCTCCAGCACGTGCCACGTCCGCCGCCGCGCCTGCGGGTCGAGCCCCGTCGTCGGCTCGTCGAGGAACAGCAGCTCCGGCCGCCCCAGTACCGCCAGGGCCAGGTCGAGCCGTCGGCGTTCCCCGCCGGACAGCTTCCCCACGCGCGTGCCGGCGACCTTCCCCAGATCGACGAGGTCGACGACCTCGTCGAGCCCCATCGGCTCCGCCGTGAACCGGCGCCAGGCCCGGATCGACTCGAGCACCGTCAGGTCGTCGAAGAACCCGGCTTCCTGCAGCATGATCCCGACTCGCGGCGCGATCTTCTCCCGCTGCTGCGCCGGGTCGACCCCGAAGACCCGCACGCTCCCCGCCGCCGGACGCCGGTACCCCTCCAGCACGTCCATCGTCGACGTCTTGCCCGCGCCGTTCGTCCCCAGCAGCCCGAAGACCTCACCGGCGCGCACCGAAAAGCTCAGCCCGTGGACCGCCACGAACGACCCGTAGTCGATCCGCAGCCCGTCCACCTCGACAACCACTTCCCTACCCATGCCCCCACAGTGGCCGGACCCCCTGCCCGCCCCCAGACGCAGCCCTCACCACCTGCGCGTGAATCCCCCACCTCCCCGCCATGACAAACCTCATACCCCCAGCTCCAGCCCCCAAGATCCACACCCCAACCCGGTCCAAACCACGCTGAACCGCCCACCAACAGCACGCGGGATCCGCGTTCACCCACAGAACCGTGCCGGATCAGCCACCAACACCACCGCGGGATCCAAGTTCACCTACAGAACCGTGCCGGGTCAGCCACCAACAGCACGGCGGGATCCGCGTTCACCTACAGAACCGTGCTGGGTCAGCCACCGATCGCACCGTGGGGGTCCGGGGGGTCGCCCCCCGGGAAAAATGACGACCGACAACGGGAAGGGCCCTGGTTGCGCTAGCAACCAGGGCCCTGAACACGGTGCGCGAGGAGGGAGTTGAACCCTCACGTCCTTTCGGACACACGGACCTGAACCGTGCGCGTCTGCCATTCCGCCACTCGCGCGAGTCGCAACGGGTCTTCCCGTTGGCAGCCAGTGAAGCTTAGCAGGGTGTTTTCACGGGTTTCAGCGGGGGCCGTGTCGAGGCTTCCTCTCCCGGATAGGATCGGTTCGGAAGTACACGTGTGAGGAGGGCTCCCCGGGTGGGTCGCGCAGAGCGCTTTGACCGGCGTCTCGAGAACCTCGTGGGGAACACCTTCGCGCGCATGTTCGGTGGCAACGTCGTCACGCAGGAAGTGGCGGTGGCGCTCGAGCGGGAAGGCGAGGAGAACGTTCGTGAGCTGGCAGGCGGTCGGCAGCTCGCCCCGAATCACTACATCGTGTCTTTGGGGACGGCTGACCACGATCGCATGGCCGGTGACGAGCAGCGGGTCACCGCGGTTCTCGCACAAGCGGTGGCGGAACACCTCGCCGAGCACGGCTGGGACACCTATGGTGACGTCGTCGTATCACTCGAGCGCAACGAGGCGCTGCATACTGGACAGTTCAAGACCCGTTCGTCCGTCGATCCAGACGCCCGCGCGGCAGGTGGCTCGTCACGGTCGGCACGACCCAGCAACGCAGGAGACCCAGCAATGAGCCAGCCCCCCGGCTACGGCCAATACGACCAGGGTGACCCGTACGGCCAGCAAGGCGGCCAGTACGGCTACGGACAGCAGGGTGGCCAGCAGCCCGGGTACGACCAGGGTTATGGCCAGCAGGGCGGTTACGACCAGCAGGGTTACGGCCAGCAGCCCGGCTACGACCAGTACGGCGGCCAGGGTGGCCAGCCCGGTTACGACCAGGGCTACCAGCAGGGCGGCTACGACCAGCAGGGTTACGGCGGCCAGCCGCAACAGGGTGGTTACGACCAGTACGGCGGCCAGCCGCAGCAGGGTGGCTACGGCCAGCAGGGCTACGACCAGGGTTACGGCCAGCCCCAGCAGGGCGGTTACGACCAGTACGGCGGCCAGCCCCAGCAGGGTGGCTACGACCAGTACGGCGGCCAGCAGGGCGGTGGCTACGGCCAGGCGCCGGCGGACCCGTACGGCCAGCAGGGCGGCTACGGCCAGCCCGGCGCCCCGGCCGGTGGCCGCCAGCTCGCGGCGAGCCTGCAGCTCGACGACGGTTCGAACCGGACGTACTCGCTGAAACAGGGCGGGAACGTCGTGGGCCGCGGCCAGGACGCCGACTTCCGCTTGCCCGACACGGGCGTGTCGCGCCGGCACCTCGAGATCACCTGGGACGGCCAGAGCGCGACGCTCGCCGACATCGGGTCGACGAACGGCACCACCGTGAACGGGACCCCCGTGCAGACGTGGCAGCTCGCCGACGGCGACGTCATCCGGGTGGGGCACTCGTCGCTGGTGTTCCGAACCCAGGGCTGACCAGAGGCCGGTGACGGGGTTCCCGCAGAATTGTCGTGCGGGGGGATCCGCGGTGCGCGCGCACCGCGGCTTGCAGGCAGAGTCGGGAGCGGACACAACAAGTGCCAGAGCTGGTCGTTCAACTCACCAGAGTCGGCTTTCTCGTGCTGCTCTGGCTCTTCGTGTTCGCCGCCCTGCGGGTCGTCCGTTCGGATCTCTACGCGGCGTCCGGCCTCCGGGTGCAGGTGCCGTCGTTCCGGCGGAACAAGGAGAAGAAGCCGCGGGGCAGCAAGTCGCCGCAGCAGCTCCTGGTCACGCACGGGGCGCTGGCCGGTACCCGCATCGCGCTCGACGGCCGGCCGATCCTGATCGGCCGGGCCGACGACTCGACGCTCGTGCTGGACGACGACTACGCGTCGACCCGTCATGCCCGCATTTCGCTGCGCGGGGAGGACTGGTACGTGGAAGATCTGGGCTCGACGAACGGGACCTACCTCGACCGGGCTAAGGTCACTGCACCCCTCCGGGTCCCGCTCGGAGTCCCCATCCGGATCGGCAAGACGGTGATCGAGCTTCGCCCATGACTCTCGTCCTCCGCTACGCGGCCCGCAGTGACCGGGGCCTGGTGCGTTCGAGCAACCAGGACTCCGTGTACGCCGGCCCGCGCCTGCTCGCGCTCGCCGACGGAATGGGCGGCCACGCCGCGGGCGAGGTGGCCAGCAAGGTCGTCATCGCCTCGCTTGCGCCGCTCGACGACGACGAGCCGGGCGACGACCTGCTCGCCCAGCTCCGCGAGGCGGTGCAGAACGGCAACGCGGCGATCGCCGAGCTCGTTTCGCAGGACCCCGACCTCGACGGCATGGGCACCACGCTCACCGCCGTGCTGTTCGCCGGCAACCGGCTCGGCGTGGTGCACGTCGGCGACTCGCGCGCCTACCTGTTCCGCAGCGGCCAGTTCGCCCAGATCACCCGCGACGACAGCTTCGTGAACGAGCTGCTGGAGCAGGGCCGCATCACGGCCGAAGAGGCCGCGGTGCACCCGCAGCGCTCGCTGCTGCTCAAGGCGCTCACGGGCCACGAGGTCGAGCCGAGTCTCACCGTGCGCGAAGCGCGTGCCGGTGACCGGTACCTGATCTGCTCCGACGGCCTGTCCGGCATGGTCAGCGACGAGACGATGGCCGAGGCCATCCGCATCCCGGACCCGCAGGACTGCGCGGACCGGATGATCGAGCTGGCCCTCAAGGGCGGTGGTACGGACAACGTCACCGTGGTCATCGCCGACGTGGTCGACGTCGACTTCGGCGAAGACGCCCCGATCGTCGGCGGCGCCGCGGGCGACGGGAGTGACGAACAGCACCAGGGCGATTCGCCCGCCGCGCGCGCCCGGGCGCTCACGCAGCCGCCCCCTCCGCCGCGGCCCGAGCCGCAGGCGTTCGAGGAGGATCCGAAGGCCAAGCGCCGCAAGCGGTTCCGGTGGTTGGTCGGCGCGGTCGTGGTGCTGATCGTGCTGGCCGCGGCCGCGATCGCCACGCGCTACTTCGTGCTCAGCCAGTACTACGTGGGCGAGGGTCCCGACCAGGAGGTCGTGATCTACCGCGGGGTACCCGGCAGCATCCTCGGCATCCAGCTGCACTCCCTCGAGCAGGGCTCGTGCCCGCCGGGTCAGCTGTGCTCCGACAAGCTGCGCGTCCCGGCGCTGCAGGAGGACGCGCGCATCGCCGTGCAGAACGGCGTGAAGCGCGACAGCCTGGACGACGCGCGCAAGTACATCGACGACTTCCTGCGGCTGAAGAAGCAGCTGGGTGACTGCTCGCCGGTGACGCCGGGCGCGCCCGGCACAACCGGGACCTCGGCGACTTCGGTGCCGCCGTCGTCCGGCGGGGTGCCGACGGCTCCGGGTGGGCCACCGGCGTCGTCCAGCGCCGCTGCGCCGCCTTCGGGCGGCACCTCTTCGTCGGCGAACCAGCCTGCGGGGAGGGACTGCTCGACGTCGAGTACGGCGCCGGCAGGGGGCGGTAACTGATGGGCCAGCCCGTGGCCGACCCGTTGTCGGCCCAGTTCGCCACCAATCCGCCCCGGGAGCTGCCCAAGCGCCGGGGCACCGAGCTGTTGTTGCTCGGGTTCGCCGCGTTCATCGTCACGCTCGCCCTGGTGCTGGTGGAGGCCAACCAGGAGCAGGAGCTCACGCTTTCGATCCTGTGGCTGGGCCTGGCGTACATGGGTGTGCTCACGGCCGCGCACCTCGCCGTCCGGAGGTGGGCGCCGTACGCGGACCCCGTGCTGCTGCCGTGCGTCGCACTGCTCAACGGCATCGGGCTGGTGATCATCCACCGGCTCGACCTCGCGGAAGCCGAGCAAGCCGCGCAGCGGGGCACGGACTACAGCCCCGAGGTGACCAAGCAGGTCCTGTTCACGGTCATCTCGCTCGCGTTGTTCGTGGTCGTGCTGATCGTGGTCAACGACCACCGCACCCTCACGCGCTACGGCTACACCTTCGGTCTCGTCGGCATCATCGCGCTCGCCCTGCCCGCCGTGCTGCCCTCGAGCCTGTCCGAGGTCAACGGCGCGAAGGTGTGGCTCAAGCTGCCGTTCTTCTCGATCCAGCCCGGTGAGTTCGCGAAGATCCTGCTGATGATCTTCTTCGCCTCGTTCCTGGTGTCCAAACGGGACCTGTTCATGGTGGCGGGCAAGAAGGTCCTCGGCGTGGAGCTGCCGCGCGCCCGTGACCTGGGCCCGATCCTCATCGCGGCCGCGGCGAGCATCGGCATCCTGGTGTT
Organism: Amycolatopsis sp. NPDC051903; assembly: GCF_044452505.1. Lineage (NCBI taxonomy): Bacteria > Bacillati > Actinomycetota > Actinomycetes > Pseudonocardiales > Pseudonocardiaceae > Amycolatopsis > Amycolatopsis sp. NPDC051903. Next base: position 119,716 of record NZ_JBITBT010000016.1, read on the forward strand.
CGAGAAGGACCTGGGCACGTCGCTGCTGTACTTCAGCATCATCCTCGTGATGCTCTACGTCGCGACCGAACGCGTGATCTGGGTCGTGGTGGGGCTGACGTTCTTCGTGGGCGGCTGCCTGATCGCCTACAACCTCTTCACCCACGTGCAGCAGCGCGTGGAGAACTGGCTCAACCCGCTCGGCCCGCGCTACGACGAGCTCGGCGGCTCCTACCAGCTCGCGCAGGGCCTGTTCGGCCTCGGCACCGGCGGGGTCGGCGGGACCGGTCTCGGCGCCGGCCGGCCGGACATCGTGCCCGCGGCGGGCACCGACTTCATCACCGCGTCGATCGGCGAGGAGCTGGGCTTCATCGGCCTGGCCGCCGTGCTGATGCTGTACCTGCTGATCGCGATGCGCGGCATGCGCAGCGCGCTGGCCGTGCGCGACACGTTCGGCAAGCTGCTCGGCGGCGGGCTCGCGTTCACGATCGTGATGCAGATCTTCGTGGTCGTCGGCGGCGTGACCGCGCTGATCCCGGAAACCGGCATCACGGCGCCGTTCCTGTCCCAGGGCGGTTCGTCACTGCTCGCGAACTACATCCTCGTCGCGCTGCTGTTGCGCATCTCGGACGCGGCCCGCAGGCCGGCCAAGCGCCCGAAGGCGCAGCAACCCCAGGCTCCGATCGCCGAGGCGCACACCGTGCTGGTGCAGCGCCCCGCTCCCGGCGCGGGCCCGAACGGCGACGGGAGGACACCGTGAACACCCCGCTGCGCAAGGTCGGCATGGCGATGCTCGTGATGATCGTCCTGCTGCTGGCCAACGACACCTACATCCAGGTGGTCAAGGCCGATGACTACCGCACCGATCCGCGCAACCAGCGCGTGCTCTACGACGAGTACTCGCGCCAGCGCGGCCAGATCGTGGCGCCCGACGGCACGGTGCTCGCCGGGGTGAAGCCCTCGAGCGACAAGTTCAAGTTCACCCGCACCTACACCGACGGCGCGATGTACGCGCCGGTCACCGGCTTCTACTCGATCAACTACGGCGCCGGCGGCCTGGAGCGCGCCGAGGACGACGTGCTCAACGGCTCCGACCCGCGGCTGTTCGTGCGCCGCCTGTCGGACATGATCACCGGCCGCGATCCGCGCGGTGGCAACGTGAAGCTCACGATCGACCCGAAGGTGCAGAAGGCCGCCTACGACCTGATGACCCAGCACGGCTACACCGGCGCCGTGGTGGCGATGGAGCCGAAGACGGGCCGCATCCTCGCGATGGTGTCCACGCCGTCTTACGACCCGAACGCCCTGGCGACGCACGGCAAGGACCAGAACACCGCCTGGACGAACTACTCGAAGGACCCGAAGAACCCGATGCTGAACCGGGCGATCTCGGAGACCTACCCGCCCGGGTCGACGTTCAAGATCGTCACCGGGTCCACCGCGCTGCAGGCCGGCATCGGACCCGACACGGTCGTGAACACCGCGCCGAACGTGAAGCTGCCGGGCACCAACACCACGCTCGAGAACTACGCCGGCGAGACCTGCCCCGGCAACACGTTCAAGGACGCGCTGGCCCACTCGTGCAACGTGCCGTTCGCGACGTTCGCCGGGCAGCTCGGGGCCGACAAGATCAAGGAAACCGCCGCCAACTTCGGCATCGGCCAGAGCGATCTCACGGTGCCGATGAAGGTCGCGCCCTCGACGGTCGGCGCGCTCGACTCGCAGGCCGCGCTGTACCAGAGCGGCATCGGCCAGCGCGACGTCCGGCTCACGCCGCTGCAGGACTGCCTGCTCGCCGCGACCGTCGCCAACGGCGGCATGGCGATGAAGCCGCAGCTCGTGCAGTCGATCCTGGCGCCGGACCTCTCGACGATCGAGGACGTCGACCCGGAGCAGCTCACCGGCACGCCGGCGCTCTCGCCCGAGAACGACCAGATCATGACCGACATGATGATCGCGTCGGAGAGCTTCACGGCGGGCAAGGGCAAGGACCCCGCGCTCAAGATCGCGTCGAAGACCGGGACCGCCGAGCACGGCACCGACTCGAAGAACACCCCGCCGCACGCGTGGTACACCGCCTTCGCGCCGTCGGACAACCCGCAGATCGCGGTGTCCGTCATCGTCGAGAACGGCGGCAACCGCGGCCTCGCCGCGACCGGTGGCTCCGTCGCCGCGGAGATCGGCCGCGCCGCGATCGCCGCTCACCTCGGGGGTGGATAGCCGATGCTGTCCTCGGGTCAGCTGCTGGCCGAGCGCTACAAGCTGACGAACCGGATCGCCGTCGGCGGGATGGGCGAGGTCTGGCAGGCCAGTGACACCCGGCTCGACCGGGTCGTCGCGGTGAAGGTGCTGAAGGCCGAACTCTCCGGCGACGCGGAGTTCCTGCACCGGTTCCGCACCGAGGCGCGGATGACGGCGTCGCTCAACCACGCCGGGATCGCGGCCGTCCACGACTACGGCGAGACGTTCGCCGGCTCCGACGACGGCAACGCCGAGGACGCACTGCCCATTGCGTACCTGGTGATGGAGTTCGTGGAGGGTGACCCGCTCGCGGGCATCCTCGCCAAGCACGGGCGCCTGTCGGCGGACTACACGCTCGACATCCTCGAGCAGGCCGGCAACGCGCTGCAGGCCGCGCACGAGCAAGGCTTGGTGCACCGCGACGTGAAGCCCGGCAACATCCTCGTCACCCCGGCCGGGCAGGTGAAGATCACCGATTTCGGCGTGGCCAAGGCCGCCCACGCGGCACCGGTCACGCGCTCGGGCATGGTCATGGGCACCGCCCACTACATCGCGCCCGAACAGGCGCTGGGCCACGACGCCGAGCCGGCCAGCGACGTGTACTCGCTGGCCGTGTGCGGTTACGAATGCCTCGCCGGGCACCGGCCGTTCCTGTCGGAGAACTCGGTGAGCGTCGCCATGATGCACATCCGCGACCTCCCGCCGCCGCTGCCTCCGGACGTGCCGCCGGGTGCGCGCGCGGTGATCGAGGCGACCCTGGTCAAGGACCCGCGGCAGCGCTACGCGAGCGGCGGCGAGTTCGCCGGGGCCGTCGCCGCCGTCCGCGCCGGCCACCCCCTGCCGACGCCGCTGGGCCTGGTCAACGCCGCCTACGCGGCCGGCCAGGTCCCGCCGTCGCCACCCCCCGGGCTGCCGCAGGCCGGCAGCCCCCACGTGCCCATCGGTCCTGGTTCCAACCCCGCCTTCCCGCCGCTCACGCCGGGCGCAGTGCACCCGCCCGTGCCGCGGCGGAGGAGTCAGTGGGGCTGGTGGGTGCTGCTCGCGGTGATCGTGGTCGCGGTCATCGTCGTGGCGGCGTTCGTCATCGCCAGAGCGGTGGGGTCCGGCAACGGACAGGTGCCGAGAAGCGTGGACACAGGCAGACCGGGTCCGGTCGAGCCGACCGGCCGGCCCACGGGACCGACCGCAGGCGGACCCGACGGGCCCGCAACGAGCGAGAAGCAGGGCCTGCAAGGCATCATGACCACACCTTGGACGGAATGGAACGGCACACAGAGATGAGCACACCCAGACTGCTCTCCAATCGGTACGAGCTGGGCGAGACGCTCGGCTACGGAGGTATGTCCGAGGTCCATCACGGGCACGACGTGCGTCTGGGCCGGGAAGTGGCGATCAAGGTCCTGCGCGCGGACCTGGCCCGCGACCCCCAGTTCCAGGAACGCTTCCGTCGTGAGGCGCAGAACGCGGCCGCGCTGAACCATCCGGCCATCGTCGCGGTCTACGACACCGGTGAGGCCAACACCGAGTTCGGCAACCTGCCCTACATCGTCATGGAGTACGTCGAGGGCCGGACGCTGCGGGACATCGTGAAGACCGAGGGCCCGATGTCGCAGAAGCGGGCCATGGAGGTCATGGCCGACGTCTGCGCCGCGCTGGACTTCTCGCACCGCCACGGCATCGTGCACCGCGACGTGAAGCCCGCCAACGTGATGATCACGAAGAACGGCGCCGTCAAGGTCATGGACTTCGGCATCGCCCGCGCGATGCACGACGGTCAGTCGGCGATGACGCAGACGGCCGCCGTCATCGGCACCGCGCAGTACCTCTCCCCGGAGCAGGCGCGCGGCGAGTCGGTCGACGCGCGTTCGGACGTCTACGCGGCCGGCTGCGTGCTGTACGAGCTCATCACCGGGGAGCCGCCGTTCACGGGCGACTCGCCGGTGGCGGTGGCGTACCAGCACGTGCGGGAAGACCCGAACCCGCCGTCGTCGGTCAACCCGGCGGTGACGCCGGAGCTCGACGCCGTGGTGCTCAAGGCTTTGGCGAAGGGCCCGGCCAACCGGTACCAGTCGGCCGCCGAGATGCGCTCCGACCTCGTGCGCACGCTCTCGGGCCAGCGCCCGTCCGCCCCGATGGTCATGTCGGAGGACGAGCGCACCCAGGTCATGAACGCCGATCGCCGGCAGCCGCAGCGCTACGAGGAGTACGCCGACGAGCCGGACGAAGACCCGCGCGCCAAGCGCCGGCGCCGCCTGATCCTGGCGCTCGTCGCCGCACTTCTCGTGGCCGGCGTGATCCTGCTGATCATGTGGCTCAACGGCGCGTTCCGCGCCGGCCAGAAGACGGCGGCGATCCCGAACGTGGTGAACCACCCGGTGATCACCGCGAAGTCGGAGCTGCAGGCGGCGGGCTTCTCGTCGTTCGCACCGAACACCAACATCGTGTGCGGCATCGCGGACCCCAGCAAGAACCCCGGTGGCCAGCAGTGCACCGAGGACCAGATCGACAAGGTCATCGCGATCAACCCGAACACCGGCGCGAACGTCTCGACCGACACGCAGATCCAGCTGACCGTGGGCGTCAAGCCCAACTCGGTCCCGGTGCCCGACCTGACCGGCAAGACCCCGGACCAAGCCGGCCAGATCCTGCAGCAGGCCAATCTGAAGCTGGGCAACACCAATACTCAGCCGGCGGACAAGCAGGAAGACGTCGGCAAGATCCTTTCGCAGGACCCGACCCCGAACTCCTCGGCCACCGAGGGCACCTCCGTGAACATCACCGTCGGTGGTGATCTGGCGCTGAAGCAGGTGCCCGACACCACGGGGCAGAACTTCGACGATGCGAAGAAGACGCTGACGGGCCTCGGCTTCCAGGTCAAACGCAGCAACGTCGCTTCCCAGCAGCCGAAGGATCAGGTCGTCAACCAGCAACCGAACGGCGGGCAAGTCCCCCCGGGTTCGACGATCACGCTGCAGGTCTCGAACGGCCCGCAGGACATCTCCATGCCGGATCTCACGGGGCAAACCGAGGACCAGGCGACCCAGACGCTGCAGAGCAAGGGCTGGTCCGGGAACATCACCGTCAAGTCCCAGAAGTTCGGTGCCGGTCAGCCGGGCACCGTCATCCGCACCGACCCCGCCGCCGGCGAGACGCTTTCGCCGACTGATCCGGTCACGCTGACGATCCTCGAGGACAGCAGCGGCGGCGGTTCGTCGACCACTCCGATCATCCCGGGCGGCGGCAGCAACAGCCCGCCGGGCTTCGGCGGCCTCCCGCCGGCGAAGAACTGAGCCGCTGACACCAGGGCCCGCACGGTTCGCCGTGCGGGCCCTGCGTCGTTTCCGGGGTTTCTCAGTCCTGGTCGAGGAAGCCGCGGACGCTTTCGAGGACTTCGTCGACGTCGCTGCCCGTACCGCAGTCGACGTCGAGCTCCTCGACGGCGCCGGACCGCTTCACCTTGAGCCACACCGCTTCGTCGCCGCGGCGCTTGCGCAACCAGCCGAAGAGGGAGCGGCACAGCGTGCCAGCCGAGCGGCTGCTGACCATCACGACCACGGCGTCGCCCGCCACGGATCTCTCCGTCACCCGAACGCGGTCTCTGAGTTCGTCCTCCGTGCGCAGCCACGAGGCGAGTTGGTGCAGCTCGGCACCCGACCCGGCCACGGTGATCGCGGCGATCCCAGCCGTCACGACTCTCCCCTCACGGGTGAACAGACGGCGAGAGGGTAACCGACCCGCCGGCGCGGAGGAAGAGCAGCACCGTGGATTGCTGTCTGCAATTTGCACATCACTCGGAGCCACGGCGCGGAGCAGTGCGCTCAGGGCACCGGCATCCGCCGTCGGCACGGGCGCGTCATGCCGCCGACGAATGCCGGTGGACCGGTGAACCACCCGCGGCGCCGGATCGTTTCCCGACGCCGCGGGCTCCCTCCGCAGCAATGGACTGCTGCTGGCCGGCACGCCTGCGCAGGCGAAGGCCAAACGTTAGCGTGCCGGCGTGATCGTCGGAAGATCCTGACTGTAAATTGCTGTGTGCAATTTGCAGTTTTACTCCGCGTGAACTCGAATCGCTCCGAGCTCAGGCCCGCCGGGCCGCGAGCCACCCGGTGCCGACGGCGCTGACGATCAGCGCGAGCACCGACGTGACCACGGCGAGCACGAGCGGGCCGCCGTGCGGTTCGTCGCTCGTCAGCGCCCGCAGCAGCGGGTGGACCAGCGGCACCCACTTGGCCAGCAGCACCACACCGAGCACCAGCACGGCGGCGAGCACCGTCCAGCCGATGCGGCCGACGAGCAGCCGCGAGCACGGCAGGCCGATCGCGATGCCGAGCAACGCGCACGCCAGGTGCGCCGGCAGCCCGACACCGATCCCGCCCCCGTCCAAGTGGCCGGTCCGGACCGCCGACCAGGCCAGCGTGAGCACGGTGAGCACCACCGTGATGCCGAAGACCGCCACGATCGCGCCACCGATGGTGCGGCCGCGGCTGCGCGCGTGGCTGAGCGTGACGAGTCGCTGCACCGGGTCTTCGATGTCGAGCACCGCGATCGTGAGCCAGCAGCCGACGACCACGAGCGCGCCGCCGCTCACGCCGTACAGCGGCAACACCGGCGAAGTCGGGTCGGAGTAGAGGATCACGCACAGCGCGAGGTAGGCGAGCAGCGCCGGCAGGTAGCGCTGCGAATGCCCCAGCAGCGCGAGGTAGTAGCGGCTCACGGCGAGCACGGCGCCACCTCCCGCACGGACCAGCCCCCGGAAAGCGCGCGCAGCAGCACCGCGTCGGCCCTCGTCGCGTCGACCGTGAGCACCACGTGCGAACCGTCGGCGACCGCTTGCCGGACCCCGGGTTCACCGGCCCAGTCGGCGCCCGAACCGGCGAGCACGATGCGCGTGGCCGGCTCGGTTTCGACCGGGGTTTCCGCCGGGGCCGCGACGGCCGTGAGCCGGCCGCCTTCGATGCGGAGGACGGCGTCGGCGTGTTCGCGCACGACCGCAGGCCGGTGGTCGGTGAACACCACGCTCGCGCCCCGCGCCCGGGTCTCGGCCACCAGCTCGCCGAGCACCGCGTGGGTGCCGGCGTCGAGGCCGGACCACGGTTCGTCGAGGATCAGCAGGTCGGGCCGCGGCAGCACGGCCTGGGCGAGGCCGACCTTCTGCGCGTTGCCCTTGGACAGCGTGCGCAGCTGCGCGTCGGGCCCGCCGACGAGTGCGAGCCGTTCCAGCAGCGGATCGATGGCCGACAAGTCGACTCCGCCGCGGATGCGCGCCAAGTGCTGCAGGTACGCCCGCGCGCTCAGCCGTTGGCCGCCGGGGAACCGGTCGGGCAGGTAGCCGATGGCCGGCGTCCCGTGGACGGTGCCGAAGCTCGCGCGGGAAACTCCCGCCATGATCCGCAGTAGCGTGGACTTCCCGGAGCCGTTCGCGCCGAGGATCCCGAGCACGCGCCCGGCGGGCACGGTCAGGTCGACGCCGTCGAGCACGAGCTCGCCGCCGCCGTACCGCTTACCGACCCCCTCGAGCCGGATCGGCGGGGTCACGCAGCGGCGGCCTTCTGCAGCGCCTTCGTGGCGCTCTCCAGCCGGTCGACCAGCGCCGGGTCGACGGGGTACCCCGCCGAGGCCAGCCAGGTCGCGAGCATCCGGTGCCCGCCTTGGGTGAGCACGGACTCGGGGTGGAACTGCACGCCCTCCAGCGGTAGCTCGCGGTGGCGCATGCCCATCACCACGCCGGTGCCGGTCCGGCCGGTGACCTCGAAGACGTCATCGGCGATCGTCTCGGGCAGCACGGTGAGCGAGTGGTAGCGCGTGGCCGTGAACCCGTCGGGCAGGCCCGCGAGCACGCCCTTCCCGTCGTGGTGGACCTGGCTGGTCTTGCCGTGCAGCAGCTCCGGCGCGCGATCGACGGTGGCGCCGAAGTGCACACCGAGCGCCTGGTGGCCGAGGCAGACGCCGAGCATCGGGGTGCGCGTCTCGGCGCACTTCGCGATGACCTCGATGCTCTGGCCGGCGCGCTCGGGCGTGCCCGGGCCGGGCGACACGAGCACGGCGTCGAACTCGGGGACGCGGTCGAGGTCGACGACGTCGTTGCGCCACACCGTGCAGTCGGCGCCGAGCTGCGCAAGGTACTGCACGAGGTTGTAGACGAAGCTGTCGTAGTTGTCGACGACGAGTACGCGCATGCGGCCACCTTACTGATCCGGCCAAAAGTAGGCCGACCCCCGAGCGAGACGTAGCCGTGGCTACGCGCGCCATGCGGCCGTGACTGTGGTCGGATTGGTAACGACCGGCACAGTTGCGGCTCCCACCTGCTGGACCGTACGCCAGATCACAGTGAAAGTTAGGTAGGCCTAACTTACCGTGGATTCCTGTGAGCCGATCTCTTCGCGTAGCGGTCGTGGGCGCCGGTCCCGCCGGCATCTACGCCGCCGACCTCCTGGACAAGTCAGACGCCGACGTGCAGATCGATCTGTTCGAGCGGATGCCGGCCCCGTTCGGGCTGATCCGCTACGGGGTGGCCCCCGACCACCCGCGCATCAAGGGCATCGTCACCGCGCTGCACAAGGTGCTGGACCGCCCGAACATCCGCCTGCTCGGCAACGTCGACTACGGCACCGACATCAAGCTCGACGAGCTGCGCGAGTTCTACGACGCCGTGATCTTCTCGACCGGCGCGATGGCCGACCGCCCCCTCGACATCCCCGGCATCGACCTCGACGGCAGCCACGGCGCCGCCGACTTCGTCTCCTGGTACGACGGCCACCCCGACGTGCCGCGCACCTGGCCCCTCACCGCCACTTCGGTCGCCGTGCTGGGCGTCGGCAACGTGGCGCTCGACGTCGCGCGCGTGCTCGCCAAGACGGCCGACGAGCTGCTGGCCACCGACATCCCGGCGAACGTCCACGAAGGCCTCAAGGCCAGCCCGGTCACCGACGTCCACGTGTTCGGCCGCCGCGGCCCGGCGCAGGCGAAGTTCACGCCGCTGGAGCTGCGCGAGCTCGACCACTCGCCCAACGTCGAGGTGATCGTCTACCCCGAGGACATGGAGTTCGACGAGGCGAGCGTCGCGGCGCTGCGCTCGTCGAAGCAGATCGACATGGTCGTGAAGACCCTGCAGGAGTGGGCGATCCGCGACGAGGGCTCCCGGCCGAAGCGGCTGCACCTGCACTTCTTCCACGCACCGGCCGAGGTGCTCGGCGAAGACGGCCGCGTCGTCGGCCTGCGCACCGAGCGCACCGAGTACGACGGCGAAGGTGGCGTGCGCGGCACCGGCGAATTCCACGACTGGGACGTGCAGGCCGTGTACCGCGCGGTGGGCTACCAGTCGTCGCACCTGCCGGAGGTGCCGTTCGACCACGTCGCGGGCGTCGTGCCGAACCAGGCCGGCCGCGTGCTGGACCTCGACGAGAACCACGTGCCCGGGGTTTACGTCACCGGCTGGATCAAGCGCGGTCCGATCGGGCTCATCGGCCACACGAAGGGCGACGCCGCCGAGACCGTCGCGAGCCTGCTGGCCGACGCCGGCACGCTGACCCAGCCCCAGCACGGCTCCCCCGACGCGATCCTCGAGTTCCTCGCCGGCCGCGGCATCCCGTTCACCACGTGGGAGGGCTGGGGCAAGCTCGACGCGCACGAGAAGGCGCTGGGCGAACCCCACGGCCGCGAGCGCATCAAGGTCGTGGAGCGCGACGAGATGGTGCGCGTTTCCCGTAGCTGAGCCGATTCACGAGTGCCGATTCACGAGCCGGCACCGAGGTAGGCGAGCACGGCCAGCACGCGGCGGTTGGTGTCGTCGGACGCGGCGATGCCGAGCTTCCCGAAGATGCCGGCCGTGTGCTTGCCGACGGCGCCCTCGCTGAAGTGCAGGCGCGCCGCGATGGCGGCGTTGGAACAGCCTTCGGCCATGAGTTCCAGCACCTCGCGTTCGCGCGGGGTGAGGGCCGCGAACGGGTCGGCGGCATTGCCCGCCACCAGTTTCGCGATCACCTCGGGGTCCATCGCCGTGCCGCCGGCGGCGACGCGGCGCACGGCGTCGACGAACTGCTCGGCGTTGAACACGCGGTCCTTGAGCAGGTAGCCGACGGCGCCGGTGCCGTCGGCGAGGAGTTCCCGCGCGTAGAGCTGCTCGACGTGTTGTGACAGCACGAGAATCGGCAGGCCCGGTACTTCGCGCCGCGCGGCGAGCACCACCTGCAGGCCTTCGTCGGTGTTGCTCGGTGGCATGCGAACGTCCACAACGGACACGTCGGGCCGGTGCTCCCGCAGCGCCGCGGCCAGCTCAGGACCGGAGCCGACGGCCGCGACGACGTCGAAGCCGTGGGCGGTGAGCAGGTGCGTCAGGCCGTCCCGGAGGAGGTACTGGTCCTCGGCGACGACGGTGGTGGGGCGGCTTCGGGACTGAGCTGGCACGGCACCTCCACGATCGCCTCGGTCGGTCCGCCCGGCGGGCTGGTGAGCGTCAACCTACCGTCGAAACCGCCCAGTCTCCGCTCGATTCCGCGAAGTCCCGAGCCCCGCGCGGCTTCGGCGCCGCCGCTGCCGTCGTCGGTCACGACCACGCGCAGCTCGCCGTCGGCGTGTGACAGGGAGAGCGAAACCCGGCGCGCCCCACCGTGTTTCGCCGCGTTGCCCAGCAGCTCGCACACGGCGAAGTACACGCACGCCTCCACCGGTTGTTCGACGCGCCCGGGCACGTCGGCCGTCACGTCGACCTTGAGCGGGCTGTCGAGCGCGACCGCGCGCACGGCGTCGACCAGCCCGCGCTCGGACAGCACCGGCGGGTGGATGCCGCGCACGAGCAACCGCAGCTCCGTCAGCGCGTCCGACGACGCGGTGCGCAGCTCGGCCGCGAGCCGTTTCGCCGCTTCGGGGTCGCTGTCGATGAGCGCCTCGATCGCCCCGAGTTTCAGGCCCATGGCCACGAGCCGCGACTGGATGCCGTCGTGCAGGTCGCGTTCGATGCGGCGCAGCTCGGCGGCCTGGGCGACCGTGACGTCGGTGCGCGATTGGTCCAGTCGCGTCACCCGCTGCGCGAGCCGCATCGCGTCCGTCGGCCCGAGCCACAGCCGCGCGAAGCGGGCCTGCTGGCGGGCCAGTAACGTCGTCGGCGCGAGACCGGCGACGATCAGCGCGAGCGCCACCGGCGTCTGAGCGAGCGCGCCGAGGTGCGTCGTCACCTCGGGCAGCGGGAACCACTGGACCGGTGCCGACCCGAACGGCCTCAGGACCCAAAGCACCACGAGCCCGGTCAGGCCCCAGCCGAGCAACGCGACCGTGGGCAGGGTCAGCAGCAGCGCGACCGGCGGGATCAGCGCGCCGCCGGCGAGGTCGCGCCAGGTCGCGCGGTCACGCAGGATCCACCGTGTGCGGGCGCGCTGCACCGGCCACCACGGTTCGTCGTACAGCTGCTTGCCGACCTGATAGAGCCCGTCCGGCCGCGGCACCGGCAGCCCGGGCGGCGGCAGGTACGGCCGCGCGATGCGCACGCCCGTCCAATTGCCGGCCTCGCGGCGCAGCGTGTCGGGGATCGTGCGGCACGACACCACGAGCGGCGCCGCGACCGGGGCGGCGCCGATGATCACCACGAACTGCCACACCGAGAACCCCAGGTGCACGAGCGACAGCGCGAGCAGCCCGATCTGGTGGCCGAACGATTCGAGGTGCCGGTGCAGCCACCGCTTGCGCGGGGGCCCGGCCGGCGGGCGCGGGCCGAGCCAGAAGCGCGTCCAGCGGCCGTACCAGCGCAGCGCACGGGCGCCCACGGCGAGCGAGAGCAAGGCTGTGAGCAGCGCGAACGGCGGGTTGACCAGTTGCCAGCCGAGCTCGCGGCCGGTGGCCGGGTCCTCCGTGATCCACGTGAAACGTCGGTTCCAGCGGATCCACCACGCGCGCTTGTAGAGCTGGTTGCCGTCGCGGTACCAGCCGTCGCGCTCGCGTTCGGGCTCCACTGGCGCCGGCCGGTACGGGCTGGCGACCTCGACCCCGCACCACCGGCCGACGAGCTCGCGGGTGCGGGCCGAGCGCCCGCGGGCCCGGTCGAGGGCGGGGCTGAGGAAGAAGACGAGCCCGACGCAGAGCAGCAGGAAGGCGAGCAGCTCCACGAGCGCGTCGAACCAGCTCAGCACCGCGAGACCGGCGAGGGCGAACGCACGCCGTCGAGGCACGTGGCCACCCCCTTTCCCCTCCCGGCGAGTGTGACCGATCCGGCCGCCCCGGCGCACGGGCCGCAGCACCCGGACCGGGGTGGGCCCAGCCCCACCCCCGCGTCAGCAAAACCCCACCTGAGCTGGGGTTTCACCATCATTCTGCCGGACGCCGCGCGTGCCTAGCGTTTTTCGCATGCCACTCATCGAAGTCACCGAGCTCCGCAAGACCTACGGCAAGCGGGTCGCGGTCGACGGCGTTTCGTTCGCCGTCGAGCGCGGCGAGATCTTCGGCGTCCTCGGCACCAACGGCGCCGGCAAGACCACCACCGTCGAGTGCCTGCAGGGGTTGCGCCGGCCCGATTCCGGCACGATCTCCGTGCTGGGCCTGGACCCGGCGAAGGACTCCGTGCGGCTGCGCCGGCTCGTCGGCGTGCAACTCCAGGACGCGCGGCTGCCCGAGAAGCTGCGGGTGCAGGAGGCGCTGGAGCTGTTCGCCGCCTTCTACCCGGAGCACGCCGACCTGGGCGGACTCCTGCGGCGGCTCGGCCTCGAAGACCACCGGACGGCCGCGTTCGGCAAGCTCTCCGGCGGCCTGCGGCAACGGCTGTCGATCGCGCTCGCGCTGGTCGGCGACCCGCAGGTCGCGATCCTCGACGAGCTCACCACCGGCCTCGACCCGCATTCGCGCCGCGACACCTGGCACGTGGTCCGGGACGTGCGCGACGCCGGCGTGACGGTCGTGCTCGTCACCCACTTCATGGACGAGGCCGAACGCCTCTGCGACCGCGTGGCCGTGTTCGACGCCGGCCGGATCATCGCCACCGGCACCCCCGCCGAACTCCGCGCCACCACGGGGAAATCCACTTTGGACGACGCGTTCGTCACCCTCACCGGACGGGAGTGAGCACCGTGCACACCTTCACCAAGCTCGTCGCCACCGAGGCGAAGCTCTTCCTTCGCACGCCGCTGTGGGCGCTGTTCGGCATCGCGCTGCCGACCACGCTGCTGCTCGGCATCGGCTCGATCCCCGGCATGTCGCGACCGAGCGACGCGACCGGCGGTTACCGCTTCATCGACCTGTGGGTCCCTTCGCTCGTCGTGATTTCGCTCGCGATGCTCGGCCTGCAGGCGATCCCGGCGGCCGTGGCCACCTACCGCGAGCAGGGCGTGCTGCGCCGCCTCGCGACGACCCCGGTGCCGCCGGCGCACCTGCTGCTCGCGCAGCTCGTGATCCACGCGGTGGTGGCGCTCGCCGGAGTGCTGCTGATGCTCGTGACCGCCCGGGTCGCGTTCGACGTGCCACTGCCGCGCCACCCGCTCACTTACGCGCTGACGTTGCTGCTCGGCCTGGTCTCGGTGTTCGCGCTGGGCCTGGTCGCGGCGTCGGTCGCGCGCACGGCGAAGGGCGCTTCGGCGCTGGCGATGATCGCGTTCTTCCCGATCATGTTCCTCGGCGGGGTGTACCTGCCGCGGCCGCTGCTGCCGCAGGTGATCCAGCGGATCGGCGCGTACGTGCCGCCGGGCACCCAGCCGTTGCAGGACGCGTGGGTGGGCGCCGGCGTTCAGCCGCTGCAGTTCGTCGCCTTGGCCGCGTTCGCCGTAGGCGGGACGGCGCTGGCCGTGCGGCTGTTCCGGTGGGAGTGATCCACCGAAGTGGTGATGAATACCGTTTTCTCTTGTGGCGTGCGCGCCGAGGCGAGTAGCCAGGAGGAGACCCACTCAACCCTGGAGGTTGTCTTGTCCCTGGACGTATCGCCCGCGCTGCTGGAGAAGGCCGAGCGCGGGGAGGTCTCCGACGCCGAATTCGTCGCCTGCGTACGGGAATCGCTGCCCTACGCGTGGGAAGTGATCACGGGCGTGATCGCCGAGGCCGACGGCGCGCCGGACGGCTTCGCCGACAACGAGACGCCGCCGCCGAGCGAGGCCGCCCGCGGGCAGCTGCTGCGGGCGCTGGCCTCCGACGCGATCCGCGGCGGCCTCGAACGCCACTTCGGTGTGAAGCTCGCGTTCCAGAACTGCCACCGGGTCGCGGTGTTCCGTTCGTCCGAAGTGGACGGTGACCGGTACCGCGCGTTCGTCTCGCCGCGCGGGCAGCTGCTGAACCAGAGCCCGGAGCTGCGCGACTGCTAGGTCCCGCTAGTTCCTCAGCGCGGGCAGCACTTCGGCGCCGATCCGCCTGATGTTCTCGACCGTGCCCTCCGGCGTACCGGACGCTTCCACGAACATGATCACGTGGGCGACCCCGGTGCGCCGGAGGCTCGTTTCCAGCGTCGCCACGCAGTGCGCGGGATCGCCGACGGGGTGGATCTCGCACAGGTGCTCGGTGTACTCGTGCGGATCGCGCGCCGGGCCGGGCCGGTCGTCCACCGGCACGTGGGCCGCGAGCCCGGCGGAAAGCCAGCCGGGCAAGGACTTCCGCACGGTGGCGACGGCGCCGGCGCGGCTGTCGCCGACCTGGCAGAGCACCGTGGAGACGTGGTCCGCTCGCCCGCCGTACGCCTCGACTGTCGCGGCTTTCTCGTCGTCCGCGGCGTGCAAGCCCAGCAGCAGCGGCAGGTCGCGGTCGGCCGCCAGGCGGACGGCTCCGGACTTCGGGCCGCCGCAGGCGATCACCACGTTCGGCTTCCGCCGCGGGGCCGGGACCAGCGGCACCTCGCGGAACGCGAAGTGCTCGCCGTTCGCGCCGGCTTTCCCGGTGGTCGCGTCGAGCAGCAGGTCGAGCGATTCCTCGAACCCGGTTTCGTACCGCCCGAGCCCGGTCCCGAACACCTCGAGGTCCTGCCACGGCCCGCCGCGCCCGACGCCGAGCCGCAGCCGGCCGCCGGACACGGCGTCGAGCAGCGACCACTGCTCGGCCAGCGCCACCGGGTGCGTCGTCGACAGCACGCTCACGGCCGTGCCCAGCTCGATCCGTTGCGTGCGGCCGAGGACGTGGCCGGCGAGCGTGATCGCCGACGGGCACACGCCGTAGGGCATGAAGTGGTGCTCGGCGAGCCAGACGTCGTCGAACCCCGCCGCCTCGGCGGCCTCGGCCGCGCGGACGGTCCGCTGCAGCACTTCGGAGTCCTCCTGCCCCGGGAACCGCCCGGAGACGAGGAAGACGCCGAAGCGGGTGTGCCTCAGTTGTCCACCGACACTTCGTTGAAGGGCAGCAGGGGGTCGAGCCACGGGAACACCACGAACATGAGCAGCGCGATGATGCCGAGCACCAGCACGACCGCGATGGCCAGCTTCGCCGCGAACGGCCCGGGCAGGTGCCGCCAGATCCAGCCGTACATCAGGACGCGCCCCCGATCTCGGTCAGCAGCTTCCCGTAGTCCGCGACCTGCGACTTCGGCACCTGCTGCGTGAGCACCGACGTGATGATCAGCCGCTGCTTCGCGGAGAACTGCGGGTGGCACGTGGTGAGCGTGAGCAGCGACGCCATCTGCGCCTTCGGCAGGACGTCCGCCGGCTTGTACGGCACCGGGTTCACGGCGTCACCCTGGCTCGGGAGCACGACCTTGCGGCCGAACGTCTGGTCGTAGGGGCCGCCGCCCGTGATGCTCGGGTTGCGCAGCGTCGACACGCCCTTGCACTCCGGCTGCGCGCCCTTGCCGCTGCTCCAGCCGGAGATCTCGTCGTCGTAGGGCAGGACCTTGTAGATGTAGAAGTCGGTCTGGGTCTCGATCACGATCTGGTCGCAGGAGCTCAGGTTGTCCAGGTCGTTGAACGGCGCGCCCTTGCCCACGCGGTGCCCGGCGACGCCGAAGTTGCCGGGCTCGCCCGGCAGCGCTGTGCCCTTGTAGTGGCCGGGGCCGATGGCCAGCGAGTCCTCGCCGGTGCCCTCCTGGATCGTGAAGTTGAAGTCCGCCCCGAACGACGGGATGTGGATGCGCGCGAACGCCTTGCCGTCCACCAGCTCCGGGTGCAGCGTGCGGTCCTTCGCCCAGTCGCCCTCGAGCTGGTCGCTCGCCACCGACTGCTTCTCGGCCGAGAACAGGTCCGTCACCCAGACCTCGTAGACCATGAACAGCAGCACGATCAGGCCGAGCGTGATCAGCACCTCGCCGGCCGTCCGGATCGCCACGCCGCCCTTCCCGAGCGGTGGCGGCGCGGGCTTCTCCGCCACGGCCGTGGCCGTGGCCCCGACCGCCGCGAACACCTCCGTCGGCTGGTCCGCTCCGCCGGGCGCCGTGGGCCGCCCCACCGGACGGCGTGGACCGCCACCGTGCGGTTGGCCACCACGCCGTGGTTCACCGTCGAGGCCTTCGGCGCCGAACTCGGCGTCGCGCGGCGCGGCCGCGCTGCCCGCACCACGGCGGCCGGGCCCATTGGCGCCCGCCGCCGAGCCGCGCTGCGGGGTCCGGTACTGCTGGGTGCGGGCTGGCTCGGCCCGCACCTGCTCCGTGGTGTACTGCTGAGTGGGACGCGGCTGCCGCTGTTCGGGTGATCTGCGCTGGTCAGCCTGCGGGCGCGGGGGTTCGCCCGCGGAGCCGCGGGGCGGCTCGGGTGCTCTGCGCGAGGGGTCCCCCGGTGGCTGTCTGCGTGGTCTGCCGGCGCCGGGCGGCGGCTGCCGTCGCCGCTGGCCGTCGGGGCCGGGGGCGGGTCGGCGGCGGTCGTCTTCGCCCGGCCAATCCTGCGTGGTCACGCAAGCTCCTCTCGCGCCCCGGCGGAACTGCCGGTGGCGCCATCATCACAGTCCGGAAATCCGACCGCTCCCGCCCGGTGCTCTGGAGCCGTCGATTACGTTAACGTGTTCACGTGGCGCTGGTTGCGCAACCCGAGCTGCGGGACGCCCGCGTACAGGCACCGCCACCAGGTACAGCACGCACAGCACGCGAGGAACACGATGCCGAAGTCCAAGGTCCGCAAGAAGACCGCGTACACCCCGCCCGTCGACCGCCGGACGCCGGTGAAGGTCGCCGGTCCGTCGAACCTGTTCTACAAGATCGTCATGTTCGGCCTCATGCTCCTCGGGCTGCTGTGGCTCATCGTGAACTACATCGCCGGGGACAAGATTTCGTTCCTGTCCGATCTTGGAAACTGGAACTTCGGCATCGGTTTCGCGGCGATGATCGTCGGTCTTCTGATGACGATGCGCTGGCGTTGATCGTTACGCCGAATGGCGGCTTGACGTCGAATTACACCGGTGTGACTCATCCCCAGTGTGGATAACCTCTGTGGATAACTACCCGACCTCATGGGCTCCCCGTCAGGGGCTTGTGGTAGCGGCCTGGCTCGTCACGGTGCTCCTGCTGGCGGGCGCGGTGCTCGACGGTTTCTTCGGCGACGGCAAGGGCGCGGTCCTCATGGGCCTCGCCACCGTCGCGATCGGCGCGTTCGCGGTGCACTGGACCGTCGTGCGGCCGCGGCTGGCCGTCGACGAACACGGCCTCGTCGCCCGCACCCTCGGCGGCACCCACCACCTGCCCTGGGCGCACACGCGCACGCACCTGCGCACCACCCGCCGCCTCGGCCGCGACGGCGTGACCCTGGAACTCGAACACGGCGACGAGCTGTACATCTTCGGCCGCACCGACCTCGGCGAAGACCCGCGCGACGTCCTGGACGTGCTGACCGTCCTGCGCAGCCGGCTCTAAGCGATGAAGCAGTTGTACTGCCGGATGCCGTTGATGACCTGGTCGGTGAAGCGGCAGTCCGCCGACGGCAACTGCGCGCCGCGGTAGATCACCAGACCCAGCAGCGCGACCACGATGATGCCCACCCCGATCGCCTGCCAGCGCGCCTTGTCGCGCTCCGGCGCGTACAGGATCGCCACAGCCACCAGCGCGCCGGTGACGAGCCCGCCGACGTGGGCCAGGATCGAGATCCTGGGGATCGAAAACGTGATGTAGGCGTTGATCGCCAGCGTGACCAGCAGGCCCGCCGGGTTCAGCTTGAGCTTCACGACGATGACGGCGTAGCAGCCCATCAGGCCGAACAGCGCGCCCGAGGCACCACCGGAGGCCTGTCCGGGGTTGTCGAACAACAGCACGGCCGTCGACGCGCCGAGCATCGACACGAAGTACACCGCGAGGAACCGGACCTTGCCGAAGATCTGCTCGAGCCCGCGGCCGATCATCCACAGCGAGAACATGTTGGCCGCTATGTGGATCAGCCCGAAGTGCACGAACCCCGAGGTGAAGATGCGCCACCACTCGCCACCGCCGAGGGTGGCGTAGGGCTGCAGCCAGCCGAGCTGTTCGAGGGGTGCGTTGCCGTTGTCCCAGATGCTCTTCGTCTGGAGCACGGTGACCAGGAAGAAGACGACGTTGATCGCGAGCAGCGTGCTCGTGACCACGAAGGATTTGGACAGCCGCGCGCCGGCGATCGTGCGCTGGCCGAGTCCTGAGTTCTGGTACTGCCGGTGCTGCTGGCGCTGCTGCTGCGTCCCGGAGTGCACGCAGTCGGTGCACTGGAAGCCGACGGGCGCTTCACGCAGGCAGTCGGGGCACGCCGGGCGCCCGCAGCGCGCACAGCTGAGGCCGGTCGGGCGGTTGGGGTGCCACCAGCAACCGGGGAGCGCGGCCTGCGGCTGAACAGGGGGATTCGGCGGTTGGTTCACGATGCCACCAACCTACCGAAATCCCCCCGGTGCGGCCTCAGGCCTCGATGGTGACCTTCTCGATGACGACGTCGGCCAGCGGCTTGTCCGCCGGGCCGGTCGCCGCGCGCGCGATCGCGTCGACGACGTTGCGGGAGTCCTGGTCCGCGACCTCGCCGAAGATCGTGTGGCGGAAGTTCAGGTGCGTCGTGGGCGCGACGGTGATGAAGAACTGCGAGCCGTTGGTGCCCGGCCCGGCGTTGGCCATGGCCAGCAGGTACGGCTTGTTGAACTGCAGTTCCGGGTGGAACTCGTCGCCGAACTTGTAGCCGGGGCCGCCGCGGCCGGTGCCGGTCGGGTCGCCGCCCTGGATCATGAAGCCGTCGATGACGCGGTGGAAGATCGAGCCGTCGTAGAACGGGCCGGAGTTCGTCCCCTGCGCGTTCGGCTGCGTGTACTCCTTCGAGCCGGTGGCGAGCCCGACGAAGTTCGCGACCGTCTTCGGCGCGTGGTCGGGGAGCAGGTTCACGTGGATGTCACCCTGATTGGTGTGCAGGGTGGCCTTGCGGGCGCTTTCAGTCACGCCGCCATCGTGCCATCCCTTCGCACATTTGGGGGGTTCAGGGGCGGCGCCACGGGCGAGGCGACTGGTCTGACCGCAGGAAGAAGCCCCTTTTCTGAAGTTTCACCGGTTCCCGATGGGGGAAGACACAGCGTTACGCCGGGAAAAAGGGCACGATAGGTTACAGGCAACAGAGCGATATCAAAACGATTGGTGAGGTGAAGGCCATGACCCGGGCCGCAGATTCGGTGAGCGAGTCGGTGAAGTCCGGCGCGCTCGGCCTGCGCAAGCGAGCTACCGACGCGGGCAAGGCGGGCGCCGAAGTCGCCGCCAAAGCCGCCGAGGCCGGTGCCGAAGAGTTCGCGAAGCAGAGCCGCCGGGCCCGCAAGAAGCTCGCGAAGAAGACCGAGCTGACCCGCAAGGAGCTGAAGAAGAGCTCGGCCGCGGCCCGCAAGGAGGCCTTGGCCCGCATCGCCGAGATGAAGAAGCCCGGCCGCAAGGCGAAGAAGGCCGCCATCAAGGCCGCCAAGTCGGCCGGCGAGTCGAAGCGCCGCGGCAAGAAGGACTTCAAGGCCGCGAAGAAGGACTTCCAGGCCGCTCTCGTCGAGGCGAAGGCGGCGGCCAAGGGCACGCGCAAGCGTCGCCGCTGGCCGTGGCTGCTCGGCCTGGGTGCCGTGGCCGTCGGCACCGCCGTGGTGCTGAAGTCGCGTCAGCAGGAGCCGCCGGTCGCCCCGGCGCCGCCGAAGGCCACCCCGCCGGCTCCCCCGGCGAAGCCCGCGTCGGAGACCACGCCGTCGCCCGCGAGCAACGGCAAGGCGCCGAGCACGCCGGCCGCCGAGAAGAAGAACTGAACACGAGAAGAGGGCCCCGGGACTGCACCCCGGGGCCCTCTTCCGTTGTCGCCTATGCGGTTCAGACCGTCGCGGCGTGCTTGTCGATCAGCTGGCCGAGGCGGGGCAGCGCCTCCTCGACGTTCTTCTTGCCGTTCGGGCGCAGCTTGGAGTAGACCTTCTTGATGCTGTCGCGGCTGCTGCGCTCGGCGCGCGAGTCGGTGACGCTGAGCAGCGCGTCGGCGGCCGCGTCGGAGCGGCTGGTCAGGTAGGCGCCGAAGTCGTTGCCGCCCTGGGCCCGGTAGTCGCCGTAGAACGGCTCGAGGGCAACGGCGAAGTCGTCCAGCAAGGTGTCGACGGCCGAGGGGATGATGCCCGGCTTGATCTTCTTGACGGCGGCGAAGCCCGTCTTCACGACGGCGCCGGAAACCCCGCCCTTGTCGGACACTTCGGCGTCGACCAGACCCTCGAGGTCGGTCACGACCGACGGGCGCCGGCTGGAGTCGAGCAGGATTTCCTTGAGGGTGTCAGCCACGAATCTTGTCCTTGTCGTCGAGATGGCGAAGTGCTGGTGGTGCCGGACGGGCACCCGCCCGCGCGAGTGCTCCTGGCCTGCGCGTGCCGCACAGGGTAATACAAGATCAACTTCACTCACCCGTGCGGAGGTCACTACTCAGAGTTCGAGGGTCGCGATAGCCTTCTTCGCCACTGTGCGTGCCTTGATGCTCTGCTTCTGGTTACTCTTCACGATGACGGCGTCGCCCCCCTTCGAGACGGCGTACACCACTCCGTCACCGGCCGGCTGGTAGCCGCCCTTCCAGCCCGCGGGGTCCGAAGCGGGGTTGGACGTGTCGACGGGCGCGGCCCGGTTGACCAGCTTCGTCGCGACGTCCTTCGTGCCGACGTAGACCTGCACGCTCATCTGGAGGCCGCCGTCGGGGCGGTAGAAGAAGCACGCGGGGTGCGGTTCGTCGGCGGACACGCGCACGGTCGTCACGTGCTGGCCGTTCGCGTCCTGCACCGTCTCGGCCGAGAGGTACGGACACTTCGCTTCGCGCGCGGGCTGGGGGTCAGGTGGCAGACCCGGGGCCGAAGCCTGGGACGTCGCCGCGGACGAGGGCTGGGGCTGGGGCGTCCCGGTGATCGGCGTCGGCGCGCCGCAGCCGGCGAGCAGCACCACGGCGGGCGCGAGAGCGAGGATTCGTCGCATAGCGCGCACAGTCAATCATGTCCAGTCACACGAGAGTGAAGCGTGAAAGGTTCAGGTTTCAGCGGGTAAGCGAGATATCACTCGTTGTGGTTAAAGGTCGAGTGCGAGCCTCCCTACCCTGGTCGCGTTCTTTCCGACTGCCAGGGAGATGACAGCCGTGAAACTCTTCGACAGAGGCCGTGACCACGTCCTCGCGCTCTTCCGCATCGTGCTCGGGTTCCTGTTCTTCTGCCACGGCGCTTCGACGGGCTTCGGGCTGTGGGGGCACCACGCCGCACCGACGGGCCAGTGGCCCGGCTGGTGGGCGGCGCTGATCCAGCTCGCCGGCGGCGCACTCGTCGCGCTGGGGATCGGCACGCGCGCCGCCGCCGTGATCTGCTCCGGTTCCATGGCTTTCGCGTACTTCACCGTGCACGCCGGCTCGGCCGTGCTGCCCATCGAGAACGGCGGTGAGCAGGCCGCGATCTTCGCCTGGGCGTTCCTGCTGCTCGCCTTCACCGGCGGCGGCACCTGGTCGCTCGCCGGCGTCCTCCGCCGCGCACCACTCCCCGCGAACTGAGTCCCCGCCGCCCGGCGTGCGACGATGGACGCCGGGTGGTTTCTCGGTTTGGGGGAGGTTCGGCTTGTTCACCCCGGAGCAGTACCTGCACGTGGTCGCCGAACGCGTGCAGCGAAGCGGCGGGCAGCTCAGCACCGTCCAGATCGGACCCGTGACGGCCGCCGTGGGTCTGTTCGCCGAGTCGATCATGTTGTCCACCATGAACTTCTGCGTCGTCGCGGCCGCCTACCCGGAGATCGACGCGCAGACGTTGTTCCAGTTCACCGGGCTGGCCACGCAGCACGCCCGCGCCAACGTGCAGGGCACCATCGGCTGGACCGCCGCTTCGGTCGTCATCGCCGGCCTCGTGGGCCGCGTCCACCCCGACGCCGCCGCGGCCGCCTCGGCCAAGTCCGCCAACCAGTTCGCCGGCGAAACGCGCATGGTCGCCGTCGACCCGTACGCCGGCATGACCTACTCCTGGGCGGGCGGCAAGCTCTGGGGCGCGGCCGTGCAGGGCTCGGTGAACGCGAAGCAGCAGTTCTGCTTCCCCCAGCCGGCGGAGGCTTACCAGCAGCTGCAGTGGCAGGCGCAGTGGCAAGCCATGCAAGCGGGCGGTGCTGCTCCCCAAGGCGGCTACGGCCAGGCACCCGCGCCCGGCGCCCCCGGCCCAGGCGGCTTCCCCGGCCAGCAGATTCCACCGGGCTGGCAACCCCAGACCCCGCCGCCTCCGGCCGCCGGCCCACCCGGTCCGCAGCCGCCGCACTACCCGCCGCCGGGCTATCCCCCGTACGGTCAGTGACATGATTTCCCTGCGCGGCTGGCAATCCTTCCCGGAGGACCTCCCGTCCTTCGACCCGGACACGGCCCCGGACACCCCGGAAGAGCTGTTCGTCGAGTGGCTGACCGAAGCGGGCGAACGCGTCCTGGCTCCCCACGCCGTCACCCTGTCCACAGTGGACGAGGACGGCTTCCCGGATGCCCGCGTGGTGATCCTCAAGGACGTCGATCCGGCCGGCTGGGCCGTCGCCACCAGCTCCGAAAGCCCCAAGGGCCACCAGCTCGCCGTCGATCCGCGCGCCGCCCTCACCTTCTTCTGGCCCGGCCGCGGCCGCCAGGTCCGCGTGCGGGGCACCTTCCGGCAGGCCACGCCCGAAGTCTCCGCGGCCGATTTCCTGGCCCGCCCACCGGCCTCCCGCGTCGAAGCGTTCATCGGCCACCAGTCCGAAGTCCTCCCGGACCCCGCCAAACTCACCGAAGCCGCCGACGCCGCCGAACTCTGGGTCGCCGAAAACCCCGACACCGCCCCGGAAACCTGGACGCGCTACCTCCTGACCCCCACGACGGTCGAATTCTGGCAAGCCTCCCACGACCGCCGCCACGTGCGCCTCCGCTACCACCGCGCCGACGACACCTGGACCCGCGACCGCCTCTGGCCCTGACCGCCAGGCCGTGTCCGGTAATTGAGCTGGCTGCGGTTCACGGGGCAGCGGATCTTGGACGAGGCCTACTCGCGCTCCGCCACGCTGTGCGCGCACGGCGGATCCGCTTCGTCAGCCCCGAGCGGGCGACCGGATCGCCTGCGACGCCGAGACCGACAAGCAGCGCGACGCGGTCGAACGCTGCTTCAACCGGCCCAAACAGTTCCGAGACCTGGCTACCCGCTACGCCGACTACCAGGCCACCTCCCCCTCCCCGCCATGATCTCGGGCTCCGATGCCTTACCGGACCGGGCCTAACCCCGCCGGGTCCAGAAGTCGTGCGGAGTGCGGCCCGGCTGGAAGCCGCACGAGGCCGCGAGGGCGCAGGCGTCGGCGAAGCCGTGGCCCACCAGTTCGGGCGAATGGGCGTCACTGCCGAAGGAGAGGGCGCGGCCGCCCTCGGCGGACCACCAGAGGAGCACTTCGCGGGGCAGCGGGACCTTCGTGTTGACCTCCAGGACACGGCCGCTGCGCGCAAGCGCGCAGGACCGTCCGGAACTCGTCCTCGAAGTCCGCAGCCACGAATTCCTTCGCCGCGGGCCAGGTGCGCAGGGCGTAGTCGATGTGCGCCAGCACTTCGAAGCCGGCCGTCGACTCCACCAGGCCGAGCACCTCGCCCAGGTACGAGCGCAGCACGCCGTCCGGCGGCCGGTCCCCGAGCACGCTCAGTTCGTAGTGGTCCGAACCCTCGGGCAGCGAGTGCACCGACCCCAGCACCCGTTCGAAGCGGTGCGCGGCCAGCAACGCGTCCGCCGATGAACGGTGCCAGTGCGGTTCGCTCAGCTCCACACCCGACAGGATGCGCAGGTCCGGGAACCGCTCCCGGCACTCCTGCACGCAGGCCAGGTACCCCTCGACGTCGAGGTCAGGCGGCTCCAGCACACCGTCCGCGCGCAGGCGCACGCGGAAGTGATCGGGGAGGTGCGGGCGGATCGGCGCGGGGATCAGCCACGGGGTCAGGTCGGCGTGCTCGGTGAACGCCAGCGACGGCAGGCCGAGCTCCAGCGCGCGCTCGCACGAGCGGACCATCGATCCCGTGACCGTGTCCCACGACCACTCGGTGTGGACGTGACTGTCCTGCGGCAGCACATCCCCGACACTACGAGTTGGCCCGCAGCAACGAAACCGCGCCGACGGTGGCGTAGCCGCGCCATTCGAGCGAAGCCTGGGGCGAGAAGCTCGCGAAGTCGACGCTCCAGCCGCCGTCGTCGTGCTGCTGGGATTCGAGGCGGGTCAGCTCGGCCGTGATCACGGCCGGGTCGAACAGCTCGCGCGCGGGGCCCGGGAGCGGTGAGAAGTTGAGCGGTCGCAGAACCTCGTCGGCGCCGCCGCCGGCGACGGACACGATTCCGTCGGGTGGCAGGAACCGGCCGAGGTGGTCGAGCAGCTCACCCGCCTCCGGCCGCGTCGCGTGCGCGGCGTCGAGGAACCGGATCGCGAACGACAGCTCGATCGCGTGCGGCTGCGTCTCCACGCGGCGGATGGCTTCGAGGCACGTGTCCGTCGCCGCGTTGACCCACGGGTGTTCCGCCACCGCCTTGTCGTGCCGCGCGACGCGCAACGCCGTCGAAGCGACGAAGGCCGTGCTCTGGAGGGAGAACTTCGCCGGGTCGGCGTCCGTCCAAAATGGAGCACTGCCCGTGCGGTCCGCTACGGGGAACGCGAACGGCAGCCCGCCGCCCGCCAGCGAAACGGACTCCAGCCAGTCGCACAGCTCGACCGCCAGCGGCGTCGTCACCGGCGCGAGGTCCTCGAACACCTCGAACGCGTGCAGCGCCCCGCCGGGCTGGCTCTCGGGCGCGCGCAGGTCGGGTTCGAGCCCCCAGCCGAAGCCGCCGTCCGCGTTCCGGTACGCCGCGACGGCCGCCAGCACGGCGTCCGCATCACCGTCGCCGAAGAGCAGCTCGAAGCGGCGGCGGTCGAGCAACCGCCCGTGCGTGGCGAGGAAGGACGCGGCAGCGCCGAGGTTCACAGTCATACGATCACGGTGGCACGCCGCCGGGGGGCGCGTCTTGAACAGTTCGGACATCCGGGGGGACCGCTCGTGACCGAAGACCTGATCCGCGCGCTCCTGCGCGAGCAGCACCCCGACCTCGCCGACCGGCCGCTGCAGCGCGCCGCCACCGGCTGGGACAACCAGCTTTGGCGCCTCGGCGACGACCTCGCCGTGCGCCTCCCCTTCGCGACCGAACGCGCGTCCGACCTGCTCGTCAAGGAACACCGCTGGCTGCCGGCGCTCGCTCCGCGCCTTCCCCTGCCGGTTCCGACGCCCGTTCGCCTCGGCCGGCCGACGGAACGGTTCCCCAAGCACTGGACCGTCACCTGGGTGCCCGGCGAGCCCGCGGACCGCGTCCCGATCGCCCGCCCCGACGCCGCGGGTCCCCTCGCCGCCTTTCTCACCGCGCTGCACCGCGAAGCACCCGCCGACGCCCCCACCAACCCCGACCGCGGCTGCTCCCTCGCGCTCTTCACGCCCGCGTTCGCCACCCCGGCCCACCGCGACATCTGGGCCGACGCCATCGCCGCCCCCGCCTGGCCACACCCCCCGGTCTGGCTCCACGGGGATCTGCACCCCGCGAACGTCGTCGTGCGCGACGGCACCCTCACCGGCGTCCTCGACTTCGGCGAACTCTGCGCCGGCGACCCCGCGACCGACCTCGCCGCCGCCTGGATCCTCCTCCCCGACCCGGCGCCGTTCTTCGCCGCGCACCCCACGGACGACGCCACCTACCGCCGCGCCCGCGGCTGGGCCCTGCTGACCGCCTCCCGCCTCATCGCCATCGGCGAAGCCGGCCCTCCAGGCGGTAAACCGACGTGGGCTCCGGCGGGGCGCGCGGCTTTGGCGCGGATTCGAGCCTGAGGTGGCGCTGGGCCGGATGGCAGCGGGTTCGGCGCCCAGCTTGGCCGCCTCGACGGCGCCGGGCGGTCTTCGGCTCGGGCAGCTACGGGCGTGTCTGGTCGTGTCGGTTCTGCAACCGGCGAAGGCCTGACGCACTACGGCGCGCCCAACCCTCGCGATTTCCCCGTGTGCCTGCCACCCAACCGCACTCTGATGTCGAACTTCCAAGGACCCACCGCGCACATCGACGGCTAGCACCTCACCCCGATCCCCGCCACCAAGGCACCCGACTTGTCCACATCCGCCCTTCCGCCCCGACAGTTGTCCACAGATTCCGCCGTCCCCAATTTTGGCACCCTGACCTCGGTAAACTGGAGTCGGGGACGCCCCCCGAGGAGGGCGGGGGTGTGCCGTCGGAGGTGTGCCGTCGGCGGCTGGTGCGCCCGCGGGCGGGACCGAGCAGGCTGCTTGTCGGCTGATCGCATTTCTGCCGGCGCAGGTTTGCCCTGACACAGCACGTCGAAGGCAAGGTCGTCCACCTCAATGGCGCCAGGATGGGCGCCCACGCGGCGGGGCGGTAGGCGCCAGGCAGGCCTCGCAGCGCGCTCGCTGAGCCGTGTGGAAACAGATCCAAGCCCAGGTCCGAGACCACGATCGGTGTCAGGCGCGGCGGCCGCCAGCGTCCCAACCGGCGCCGGTCAGGGCTGGCGCAGGGCGGGGGCCAAGCCGTGGGAAAGCAGGTCGAAGCCGTGTTCGGCGGCGGCGACGGCGCCGGGGTAGGCGGTGGTGGCGGGGACGCCCGTGGCGACGCGGTCGTGGTTGTCCATGGAGAGCCGCCATTGGACGGCGGCGATTTGGGCGGCGGCGAGGCGCGCGGTGCGGGGCGGGACGCCGGGGAGGCCGGCCAGTTCGGCGGCGAGCGCGTGTTCGGCGTTGGCGCGGAAGCGCAGCATGCCGGCGACCAGGCTGGGGGTGCTCGTGATCAGGCGGTACAGCGCCAGGACCTCCGGGATGTCGCAGAGTCCGGTGATCGGGTCGTGGCGGGCGAGGCCGTCGAGGAAGTGGGCGCGGAGGGCGGCGAGCGGGGCGGTCGGGTGGGCGCGCACGACCCGCGCGCTCTCCGTCTCGTGGTCGGCGACGCGGTGCAGGACCAGATCCTCCTTCGCCGGGAAGTAGGCGAAGAGCGTGCGGCGCGAGACTTCGGCGGCTTCGGCGACCTGGGAGATCGAGACCTGGTCGAAGCCGTGCTCGAGGAAGAGGTCGATGGCCGCGTTGGAGATGGCCTCGTGGGTGCGCTGCTTCTTGCGTTCTCGCAGGCCGGGCTGGTCGTCCACCAACCAAGACTACCGCTTTGCTGCACCCGGAGCTATATTGCACTCAGTCTACTTATGCACTGAGGGGAAACACATGGACGTGATTGTGGTGGGAGCGGGCCCGGCGGGCCTGACGCTGGCGCACGAGCTGGCCCTCGGCGGCGCCGAGGTCGTCGTGGTGGAGAAGCTGACCGAGCGCATCGAGCAGACGAAGGGCGGCGCCATCCAGCCGCGCACCGCCGAGCTGTTCGACGCGCGGGGGCTGCTCGACGCGGTCCTGGAGCACCGGATCGACCGCGCGGCCGTCGGTGGGCACTTCGCGGGGCTCCCGGTACCGCTCGACAACACCCCTTGGCACACCAGGTATCCGCACCCGATCGGCATTCCACAGTGGAAGGTCGAGGAAATCCTGGAAGCCGCCGCCACCGCCCGCGGCGCCAGCGTGCTGCGTGGCCACGAAGTCACGTCGATCGCGCCGGACGACACCGGCGTCACCGTGACCACGACCGGTACCGAGCTGCGGGCCCAGTACGTCGTCGCGTGCGACGGCGCGCACAGCACCGTGCGCAAGCTCCTGGACCTGCCGTTCCCCGGCCGCCCCGGCACGTTCCGCGCGGTGCTCGCCGACGTGCGGCTCTCCGCCGTCTCCGACCTCGTGCCCAAGCGGGCCGGGCACCTGAGCACGCTGACCCGGACCACCGAGCACCACTGGGGCATGGTCGTGCCGGTCGGCGGCGACCGGTACCGCTTCACGTTCGGCAAGCTCGGCGAGCACGAGACGCCGATGTCCGCGGACGCGCTGCGACAGGCGCTCACCGACCTCTACGGCGAACCGACCACGCTCGCTGAAATCCTCACCATGTCCCGCTTCAGCGACGCGACCCGCCAGCTCGAGAGCTACCGCCACGGCCGCGTCTTCTTCGCCGGCGACGCCGCCCACATCCACCCGCCGTTCGGCGGGCAGGGCCTCAACCTCGGCGTGCAGGACGCCCTCAACCTCGGCTGGAAGCTCGCGGCGACGCTCGCGGGCTGGGCTCCGGACGGGCTGCTCGACACGTACCAGACCGAACGCCACCCGAAGGCCGCGCGCGTGCTGCACCACACTGCGGCGCAACGGGTTCTGGCCGCGCCGCACCCCGAGCCGGACGTGCTCGCCCTGCGCGACACCTTCACCGACCTCATGCGCCTGCCCGACGCCAACCGCTACCTCGCGGGCATGATGTCCGGTTTGGACGATCCGACGCGGTTGCCCGACCTCGACCTCGTCACCGCCACCGGACCCACTCGCGTGGCCGAACTCCTCCGCGCCGGTCGCGCGGTGCTCCTGGACCTCACCGGCGACGTCGAACTCCCACCCGGCTGGGCGGCCCACGTGGATCTGGTGCGGGCCAAGGCCGACGCGGACTTCCCGGCCGCGCTGATCCGGCCGGACGGGGCCGTCACCTGGCGCGGTGAAACCCCGCTGGATCTTCAGTCGTCCTTGGGCGCGTAGCGGATCAGGACGACGTCACCGATCGCCCGCGCTTCGAGCAGCTTCATCCGCCGCGTCGACCCGCCGGGGTAGTGCGCGGGCAGCAGGAACTTCGGCGCGGCGGCGTCCCCGACGACGAGCGGCGCGACGGCGAGCTGGATCTCGTCGGCCAGGCCCTGCGACAGGAACGCCGTGTGGATCTGCCCGCCGCCCTCGACCATCAGCCGGCGAACGCCGCGGCGGCCGAGGTCGTCGAGCAGCGCACCGAAGTCCACAGTGGTCCCGAGCGGGACGACGCCGGCCAAATCTCCCAAGCGTCGCGAAGCGAGACGCGCGCCGGCTTCCGTGGTGTACACGAGCTTTTCGCCGCCGTGGTGCCAGAACTTCCAGTCCGGATCGACGTCACCGGAGGCCGTCACAGTCACCTTCACGGGATACGCGGGCTTTCCTTCGCGGACGCGTTGGGCCCGGCGGTCTTCGCTGTTGACGAGGAGCCGCGGGTTGTCGGCGCGGATCGTGCCGGCGCCGATGAGGATCGCGTCGGACTCCGCGCGCACCTGGTCGACGCGGTCGAAGTCCTCGGCGTTGGAGAGCAGCAGCCGCTCCGTGCTCGTGTCGTCGATCGCCCCGTCGACACTGGTCGCGACGCTGAGCAGGACGTACGGACGCATCGGCGCTCCTGGGATTTCGGTTGACCGGGCGGGCAGAGTAGATCTTCGTGAGAAGCACCGACGACGATACGAGCTCGCTCCTGCGCCTGGCCGGGCTGGCGACGCCGATGGCGCTGCGGGTCGCCGTGACGCTGGGTCTACCGAACCGACTACGCCACGCCGCGTCCGCCGACGTGCTGGCCGAGGAACTCCACGTGAACGCCGTCGCCCTCGGTCTGCTGCTCGAGCACCTCGCGACGCTGGGCGTCGTCGAACGCGTGGACGACGGCTTCCGCACCACCACGTACGGCACCAACCTCTGCGACGACACCCTGATCACAACACTGCTGCACCTGGACACCGCCGGTGGCCGCGCCGAGCTGGCGTTCGTCGAGCTCGCGCACAGCATCGCTACGGGCGAGGCGGCGTACCCGCGTCGCTACGGCACCGACTTCTGGGCCGACCTCGCCGAACACCCGCACCTGCGCGAGTCCTTCGACCGGCAGATGTCGCTCCGGATCCGCGCGCAACTACCCCATCTCGTCGCCGGCTTCGACTGGTCGCGTTTCGCCTCGCTCGTCGACGTCGGCGGCGGCAACGGCGAAGTGCTGGCCGCGATCTTGGCCGCCCACCCGCGGGTAAGCGGCCACCTCATCGACCTCGACTCGGCCGCGGCCCGCACCACCTTCCGCGCGCACGACCTCGCCGAACGCACGCAGGTCACGGCCGGCAGCTTCTTCGACCCGCTCCCACCCGGCGCCGACGCCTACCTGCTCGTCGACATCCTCCACAACTGGGCCGACGAGCACGCGGCCCGCATCCTGGCCCGCTGCGCCGAAGCCGCCGGACCCACCGGCCGCGTGCTGGTCGTCGAGCACGTCGCCGATCGCGGCACGAACACCGAGATCAACTTGTCCATGCTGACGATGTTCAGCGGCCGCGACCGCCGCCTCGCCGAGCTCCAAGCGCTCGCCGCGCCCCACGGCCTGGCGCTGGACCGCGCCGTCGACCTGACGGCCGAGCGCAGCCTCCTCGAATTCCGCCGCGCAGCAGGCTGACCGCCCTCGGCTCGGACGTCCTTGCTGATCAAGCGCGGGTCTGTCGCAGCAGGGTGGCTCGCACCGCGGATCGCGACGGATACCGGTCCCGCGGCGCATCCGTCAATGTGATGCCGAACAAGAACACCGTCATCTCACGAAATCCTGCTTATGGTGGCGTATCCCCCGCTGCGTTTTTCAAGGAGAACCATGATCTGCATCGACTGCGCGACACAAGGCATGAGCGAACCGGCCGTCGGGGTCTGCGTGCACTGCGGCGCCGCTACCTGCCTCGTGCACGTGGCCATCCAGGCGTTCCCGGCTCCGACGCCGGGTGTCGTGGCACCTCGCCGGGCCCGGCGCATGATCGCCTGCGCGCACTGCGGCGAACCCCGGTCCACTCCGACCCGCGTCGGCTACAAGGCCGGCGCTCTCCGCGAGTGAGCTTCGCCGCACCAGCCCCGCAGGAGCCGTCGGACGCCGGCGGCTCCTGGTGTGCCTGAGGGTGCTGTGAAGCGAGAGAACGCTGAAGACATGAGTGGAGCTGAGGGGAATCGAACCCCTGACCCCCGCCTTGCAAAGGCGGTGCTCTACCAATTGAGCTACAGCCCCGGACGCGGGTGGCGCGAGGCCACCCGCGGTGAGTCAGTTGCGGGAAGCGTCCGCGGCCTTGGTCGGCGTGCTGCCGTTCGCGGAGACCGGGCCCGAGGGGGCGGTGGCCTGGCGCCAGAGATCGGCCTCGGCCTTGGCAGCCTTGTTGCGCTTGACGACGAACAGAACGCCGCCCGCGACGACTGCGAGTGCCAACAGCTTCTTCACCTGAAGCCCCCTTTTCCAGCTTGCTTCCGTACTCCACGATGCTACTGCACCGGCCACGCACCGCTCCCGGCCCCTGGTTCCACGTGGAACCACCCGCGGCCGGGCGGCCTCACGGATATCCGCGAACGCCGGCGCTGGAACAAATCAGCCCTGCCGGGAAGAGAAGACCGGCAGGGCTGAAGCATTTGCGATCGGCACGCCCAGGGTCGCCTCTCGGCGAAAGGCACGACGCGGCTCCAGCCGAACGGTATTCCGCGAAGGCAAGTGTGTGAGCCCGGGGGACACGCTGGGCGCACCGACCACTACCTACAACCCAACCCCCACCACACCTATTCCCCCTCATGCCGGTTGGTGCAGCACCCCCGAGTCAGCGTGGCGACGCCGCCCACCACTTCCAACCACGCCGGCAATCCACCGCACCGGCAAACCCACCCCGGATGTCGATCTCACCAGCAAAACCCACCACCGCATCGACCCCGCCAGGGGAACCCACCGCACGCAGATACCTCACCGCGAGACCCCACCCAGCCATCCACCTCACCGAGCGGACCTCACCAACGCAACCACCTCACCACGGGAACTCACCCGTGCTGGAATGGTCACCGATCGCACCGTGGGGGTCTGAGGGGCCGCCCCCCAGAAACAAAAAACACCCGGTCACAGTTCGCGCTTTCCGCGAACATGACCGGGCGAACCGGGTGGGCCCACCAGGACTTGAACCTGGGACCTCTTCGTTATCAGGGCAAATCCGCGCGCCGTTGACCTTGTACTCGCGGCCTCTCACCTGGCACTTGAGCGTCTTCGGACGTCCACAGTTGTCCACAGTGTTCCGCCCCGATTGTCACCCACTTCGTCACCCACTCGCTCTCTCCAAAGCGGCTGGAACAGAGGGGGGGGAGTGGAAGTCTCATCTACCCCCTCTGTTCCAGCCTCTTCTGTGACACCTGTGACATACCGTTAGTGTGGGGAAAGACTGTCACACCAGGGTGTCACACCCCTGTCACACCTATATGCGCAGGTCAAAGGCTGTAGAGTGACAGAGTGACAGGTGTGACAGTCGCGACCGGTCTCGGGTGTCACACCCCTTCACGTGCACGGTTGGTAGCCGACCATGCTGCGGCCGCGCGCTGCTGGATGTGTCGCCACGAAGTCCAGCCGAGTCGGCGACCGGAAGAGACTTATCGGTTGCTTGACTCACGAGTAGGTTGGCCTGTCGGTCTAGCCCCGGTTGCGATCACACCCATTCGCCCAGCGCGGTGAGCATGTGCGAGCAGTAGAACGGCTCTCCAACCTGCACCGGTTCGGGCAGGTCGAGGCTCGCGCGGAAGCCCTTCAACTCGACGTCGTCGAGGTCGAACGCCACGGTGGACCAGGTGTAACCGACGCCGCGGGCGAGCGCTGTGTCGACCATGAGGCCGCCGATCCCCCGCCGCCGGTGCGCCGGCGCGACGGCGACCTGGACGAGCACGCCGCGGCGGTCGATCCCGCACAGCTGCACCGCGACGTAGCCGAACACCTCGCCCCGGATGACCAGCTCGATCCGTCCCACCCCGGCGCGCTCCGCCGGCCGCCGCGGCGTTACCTGCACCGGGAACCTCGCGTGCATCTCCGCCGCACCACCGGTCAGCTCGCGCGGCTCGTGCGCGACGACCAACCACGTCGCCCGCGGCATCCGGAACCGGCTGCACAGCACGCACGTGCACTTCGCCAGCCGCAACGCGTGATGGTGACCCATGTTCGACCCGGCGATCTCCCGCAGGTGCCCGTTCAAGCACCGCGCATGATCACGGGCAGACCGAAACGGCAGGTCCTCCCGCTCCACCACCTCAGCCCAATCGACCACATGTTCGATCGTATGGCCTTACGGTAGACCTGGAAACACCGCCTGAGTGCGGCTGAGACCGATCTTGTGGTCCCATCACACCGCCCCGTGCCCGTTAGCGCGCCAGCGGCGATCTCAGGACGCAGAATTCGACACCCCCGCGGAGCCGAGCAGGCCGCTGCGCGCCGTCCGCGTCGCCCGGGTACAAGAAGAAGCACGCCGGCACGGGACGCCGACGTGGCTTGCTCAGCCGCGCGAATCGCGAGAACCAGCCGTCAGACTGGGAATCGCAAGTCATCCTCGAAGCAGTGTCTCCATGACATCGGCCGAAGTCGCACAACGAAAGCCGGTGTCGTCGTCGCACATGCTGCGGGCCGCGTCGTTGAAAAGCGACGGCGTGACCCTATTGAACGGGCTGGTCCATGCACCACCCTTTAGCTCGAACCGCCCAAGCTTTGTTTCAGTCGAGCACCATTCCCAGACGTTCCCGCACATATCATAGACGCCATAGGGGCTAACTCCGCTCTGATATGTACCCACAACCGTGGTGGAGCCAATTCCGTTCTCGCGTACGTTGCACTTCGCGGGAGTAGGCTGGTCACCCCATGGATAAACCGTTCCTCGGGTGCCACGGCTCGCCTTTTCCCATTCGCTTGAGTTGGGCAGGTGCTTGCCTGCCCACTTCGCGTATTCGGCCGCGTCTTCCCACGTTACAAACACCACCGGATGGTCGGCAATCTCGTCAGGAAACGTGCCATCCTTCCAGTGTGACGGCGGATTGTAGCCGGTGGCCGAAACAAATCGGCTATATTCAGCGTTGCTTACCGGGTAGACATCAATATAGAAACTCGGCACCCAGGTTGGCGAGTTGCTCGGGCCAGCCAAGAAGATGCTGCCCTCGACACGGGCCATTAACGACCCGTCGCGAGGGTGTTGCACGGTCGCATCGCCAATCGGCGTGGCATGGGTCTCCAACTGCGGTTCTGGAACCAGGGAGTCGGCAGTCGCAAACGAGAATCGGGCCTTCGTATCAGGATCGCACCGCTGAAAAACGGTGTCCAGACTTGCCTGATTGATAGGGCGCGGGGTAATCCCAGCCCCCTTCTCCTCCCACTTCGAGACCATGCGCTCGCTAACGCCCAGGTGTGCGGCGAATTCACGAAGACTCATTCGCATTGCCTCGCGAAGCACGCGCACCTCGGCGCCAGTCCAGCGCTGGACAGTACTCGACACTGCCGCCTCCCCTGCGGAAAACTCATACAAGGGCGAACCATACCGTGGAACAGGGGGGCGTTAAAGCCGTTCCGCGGGGATGTCCAGGTACAGGTCACGCAAACTTGTCAGTAGCTTGTGCTCCGTCGGCCATGCGATGTCGTCGACCGCGGCGACCGCACGGATCCCCGTCGCCGCATTCGTCGCAAATGCGCCCTCCATGCTCCCGAGATCTGACAGCGTGAGAGGTTCGGTCGTCACCGCTTCGTCGGACGCGCGATGAAGCAGGGACATCGTCACTCCAGCCAGCTGTTCCGAGCGTGGCCACACAACTTCTCCGTCGCGAACGAAGCCGATGTTCGATGTGGCGATCTCTGAGATTGTCCCATCAGCGTTGAGGAACAGGACGTCGTCGAAGCCCTCACGCTGAGCGGATCGACGCAGGTCAAGCGCCCCAAAGAGGCCAATGTGTTTGACGCTCGGCTTTTCACGTCGATACGACGCAGCCTGAAGCCGGAGCGGGGGCGCGACGCCGTCAGCGGCCGGCCGAGTCGTCACCAGCACTGACGGCTCAGCCTCCGAACCGATCGTGCCCAGGTCAAGGTGTGGGTCGTAGACCGTGACGCGAGCGACGATGCGCTTCGAGTCCTCGCCGGCGAGCGCGTGCACGACAAACTCACGCAGGCGATCGGTGTCCAGATTGACATCGAACAACAGGTGGCAGTCGCGCGAAAGCCGCTGCAGGTGGAGGGAGAGCCCCCGAACGCAGCCGTCCTCGACCAGCATCGAGGTGAAGTGTCCGTAGTTGGTGAGCGCGAGGGATTTGAGCTGGTCGAGGGTCGCTTTGCTGCCATTGAGTTCCATGGTTGAGAGCCTGCCATCCTCTTGTGCCGTTTCGGAATATGCACGTGCGCGTAGTTCAGTGAAAGTTCAGGGCTCGCGGTTCAGCGCCGGTTCAGCGTTGGTGTGGGTTGTGTCAGTTCTCAGGGTCGCGCCCGTCGAGCAAGCTTGATCACAGCAAGGCGGACCACCCGAAAACCCGCCCCATACAAGGAGAATTCCCATGGCGAAGAACAGCATCCCCCAGTTCAAGACCGGCGGCGGCATCCTGTCGAAGCTGATCGGCACTGCCCTCGTGATCGCCGTGCTCGTCCTCGTGGTGAAGCACCCGGGCGACTCCGGATCAGCTGTCCACGGGGCGTTCGCGTTCGCGAGCACCGCGATCGACGGCCTCGTCGATTTCATCCGCGCCGTCTTCAACCAGTAGTCCCTCAAGGTGCGCGACACGCGTCCGCAAGTCCGCTACCTCCTGCGCAAGAAGCTCAACCGTCACCGGCTCGCGGTAGCCGTCTGGAACGCCGTTGACGAAGACCCCAACGGTAGGGCGCGAAGTAACCCAACCACGATCTTCAAGCTCACCGAGAGCCTTCTGCATCGTCCCAACCGACACCCCTAGCTGCTGCGCAAGCTCCTTGTGAGTCGGGAGTTTGTCCCCCGGCTTTACCCGGCCAGTGCGGATCCAACGAATGACGGCATCAGCGGCTACCTCGTACTTCGCGACTCGCGCGGCATCCGTGCTCATGCGCCAAGTCTAGCCGCGATAACCCATGTTGACCTAGTTCACTCGATCGGTCTATGGTCCGATGAACCATGTTGAACTAGCTTAATTTGTACCAACGATGAAGGGACCCCACTCAATGAGCACCCGTAACCGTCGCACTCGCATCGACTTCGTCCCGCTGTTCACCGCCCCGGTCGATGGCGAGGGCTACTACCCCGATGGCCTGACCGAAGCCGCGATCGACGCCCTGATCGAGCAGGTGGACCTGGACCTGGCCGCGGACGAGTTCGCCGCCGAGGCCGCGTTCCGCTGCGACTTCACCGACCAGCGCCGCGCCAGCCGCGCCCGCCGCCGCACCGGCCGCCGGGTGCTGCGCTCGAACTTCCTGATCGCCGGGCTGCCGGGCCTGGGCAACAGCGCCCCGGCGGCGTCCGTCTCGATCGAGGGGGAGGCTGCCTGATGTTCGAAGGCGAGTGGCCGGAGGCCACACCCGCGGGCCGCTACGGCCTGGTGGTCGATCCGTTCGAGCCGATCACCCTGGTCAAGGTCGTGATCCGCAGCTTCGGATACCTCCACGGAGTGCCGAGGGACGTGGCCATCGTTCCGACACAGCTGGTGATCGACGTGCGCGAGCTGTTCCGGGACCCGCACATGCGCCCGGAATTCCGCGAGCTGACCGGGCGCGATGACGTGATCCGCGCGAACGTCCTCGACCAGCCCGGCGCCATCGAGTTCATCCGGGCACAGGCCGCTGCGATCGCCACGCTCGTGCCGGGCATGAGTGCACGCCAGCCCAACCCGCTCGTGGTCAATGTCGCGGTCGGGTGCGCCGGGGGCCGGCACCGATCGGTCGTGATCGCGGAAGCCCTCGCCGTGCTCCTGCACCAGCAGGGCATCGGCTCTGACGTGCGCCATCTCGACATCCGTCGGCCGGTGGTGCAGCGATGACCACCCGCTTGATCTTCCAGCCCGACGCGGCGGCTCACTCCGCCAAGAACGCGCTCGCCGCGCCGGGTTCCACCATCCAGCCGCAAGACCGCACGGAGGAACACCAGATGGTAGCCACGCACGAAGCCCCGCGCACCGCCGTCGAGCAGCCGCGCGAGGCCGTGACCTACACGTACACGCCGCACGAGCTCAACCGCCTGATCTCCCGCGAGGTGTGCGGGCGGCTGCACGAGCTGGCCGACACGCTGACCTCGAACGCGGCGTTCCTGCTCGCCAACGACGCCGTGCCGGCCGCCGCCAAGAGCGCCCGCGCCCGCACCTACCTCGACGTCGCCACGCAGCTGCGGCACGTCGGGATCGCCGACATGATCGGCGCGACGGTTTCGGAGCTGGACCAGTGAACCCCCGCAACCGCCGCCAGCAGATCACGCGGGTCTTCGACGGCACCACGCACCACGTGTGCCTCTGCCGCGGGTACCGCGACGGACTGCCCGTGTTCGGGTGGGGCGAGGCCCCCTCGACCCTGCTCACCAAGTCGCAGCTGCGCGAGATCGACATGCGGCCGAACGGGCAGGACCCCAAGGGGCTGCTCGTGTTCCGCCACCACCGCCCCTACGCCCGGGAAACCGTGGCGGAGCTGTTCTCCGTCGAGCTGGCCGCTCCGAAGCGCGCCGCGGCGCCGGGGCAGATGGACCACGCGATGGAGGCCCGCCGCACCTGCGTCGACTGCGGAGTCATCCAGGACTACTGCGTGCCGACCAGCACCCGGCAGTGCTGGACCTGCTTCGACAGCGAGCAGGCCGACCGGATGGGGGTGGCCGCGTGAGCGACTCCGGAGCCTTTCACGACCAGGTCCAGACCCAACAGGAAGAGATCAACCGCGCCCTGGCCGAAGCCGCCCGCAAGGAGGGAAACCGATGAGCACACCGCCGACCGGGCCGGATCACTTCCGGGCCGCGCAGAACCTGCTCGGCTGGATCGCCGACGACGAGACCGGCCGGTTGTCGATCGAGAAGCGCACGGAGCTCGCCGCCCGGGCGCAGGCCCACGCGACGCTTGCGCTGGCCGCGGCGACGGCGCTCGGGGTGCGGATGAACAACGGCGCGTCGGCCGCCGATGGCGCCGGCTGGGCCGAGATCGCCAACGCGCCGAAGCGGGGTGGCCACTCGTGACCACGTTCGACGTGTTGCAGCGCTTCGGGACCCTCGCCCTGATCCGCCACGCGCTCACGGTCCTGCTGTTCCTGGCCCTGCACCTGATCCGGATCCCGCTCGTGCTGCTCGCCCGGATCTTGGAGTGGTTGATGCGCCGGCTGAACGACTACGCCGCCGCGCAGGCCACCCGCCCGCAACGCGGCCCGGTCTACCAGTTCTTCCCGCACGAGAGCCCGAAGGAGGCCCGTTATGCCTAAGCGCCCGACCCGCGCCGACACCACGCAGTGGCTCGTGTGGCACGCCGCGGAACTGGCCGCGATCGCGGTCCCGCTGGTGCTGGGCTGCTTGCTCGCCGGCTGGCTCGTGTTCGCCTCCGCCGCGGTCGCTGCCGCGTGGGGTGTGCACGAGCTGACCACCCGCCGCCGCACCCGCGGCGAACTGACCACCGCGACGGCGCCGCGGCAGATCGCCGGCGCCACCGGCCAGAACACCGACGAAACCGCTCCGGCGCAGGTGGCCGGGGGCCGTGACGAGAACAGGGAGCGTGCGTGATGAGCACCTGGGCTGAAAACCGGCGCGCCGACCGCGCCGCCGACGCGCAGCAGCGCCGCGCCGACGCCGCCGCCAAGCTCGACCGCACCCTGACCGCCGCCGCCGCACAAGCCGAGCAGCGCCGGGCCGACCAGGCAGCCGCTGCGGAGCTCGCGGACAAGCGCAGTGCGGACCGCAGGGCCGCCCGTGCCGCCGCGGTCGCCCGGATCCGCGGGTGGCTCGGGGCGAACCGGGTGAAGCTGCCGATCTACCTGCTCGCGGTGGTGTCCGCGGTGATGGCCATCCCCGCGATGGCCGGCTACGGGCAGGCCACCTACGGCGACTGGACCGGCAACGCGTTGCCGGCGCTGTCGGAGCTGGGCATGTGGGCGTTCGCACTCGCGGTCGAGGTCGCCCAGCGCCACCACCCGGACCGCCCGACCTGGGCGCTCAAGACCGGGGTGTGGGTGTTCGCCGGCGTCGGGTTCGCGCTCAACGTCCTGCACGGCCTGCACCGCGGCTGGGACGCCGCCGTGGTCATGGGGATCGTGTCGGTCGCCGGGGTGGTCGCCCACCAGATCGCGGTGGCTTCACCGCGCCGCTCGCGGGCCGAGCGGGACGACGCGCGGATCGAGCGCCACGCCACGAAGAAGGTCGCCCGGGTGCGGGCCGCGGCGGTGCGGCGCGCGGTCGCCGAGATCGACGAGTTCGGGGACGCCCGACTGGTGTTCGACGCCGGTCACTACACGCTCACCCGCCGCCCGCTGCGACGCCCCACGCTGACCCCGGTCGGCGAGGTACTCGCCGACGAGATCGGCACGTGGCTCGCCACCCAGGACCAGCCGACCGCACCCGTCGATTCGGTCGAGGACAACCCGATCGCCGACGCCCCGGTGCAGACCCTCGATCACCCCTCCGAGCAGCGGAAATCGACCCCGCGCAAGCGCACCCACCCCACGCCGAAGACCCGCACGATCGCGCAACTGCGTGAGGCGCTGGCCGCGGCGATCGCCGACCCGAAGGTCTCGATCGACCCGACCTCAGCGGAGTCGATCCGCAAGGCGATCCGCTGCGCACCCAAGGCCGCGCGCCAGCTGCGCGACGAGTACCAGGCCGACCACCAGTGACCCGAGAGGACACCAGCATGGACACCACCGAAACCCCCACCACGATCCCGGTCGCCGGTGAGCTGGCCACCGTGCACCGCCTGCCCGTGGCGAGCGAGCAGGGCGAGGCGATCGAGCCCGATGAGGTGCTCACCGACGACGAGTTCCGGGCGCGCATGTCGGGCCGGGAAAAGGCGCTCGCGCAGGCTC
Source organism: Amycolatopsis sp. NPDC051903 (assembly GCF_044452505.1). Lineage (NCBI taxonomy): Bacteria > Bacillati > Actinomycetota > Actinomycetes > Pseudonocardiales > Pseudonocardiaceae > Amycolatopsis > Amycolatopsis sp. NPDC051903. The sequence goes on from NZ_JBITBT010000016.1 coordinate 159,895, forward strand.
GCTGGGCCGCGTACCGCCGCGATGTCGTCGTGGCCGCGCAGACCGCGAAGAAGGTCGCCAACCACGAGCGCACCAAGCAGATGGTCGGACACGGGATGACCGTGGTCGCCGGGCTCGACTCGTGGCGTGGCCGGGCGTGGGACGCCTCGACCATGGGCGTCTACCGCCGCCAGATCAAGGCCGCCGAAGCCGTCGGCGACCGCGAACAGGTCAAGGAGTGGCTCGAACGCATGGAAACCGTCAAGGAAGCACGCCACCGCCGGATCATGGAACTGCCGGAGCTGATGAAGCGGCTCATGAAGGTCGGCGCGATCTCCCTGGCCGCCGCGGTCGTCATGGTGCTGCTCATCGGCATCCTCGTGCAGGTCTCAGGGGCCGGCGCGTTCACCGGCGTCATCGGGGGCGTGTTCGACGCCTTGCGCTGGATCTTCACCGCGATCGCCTGGACCTGGACCCCGCTGGTCGCCGCGGCGCCGTGGGTGATCGCCGCCGGGGTGGTCCTCGGGGCCTACCGGGAGGGCAAGCAGCGCGGGAAGGTCCCGGGCTGGCTGGCCACCAACCGCGGCGGCGACGCCGACCTCACGATCGACGAGACCACCATCGCGCAGGCCCTGGCCGCGCTGCGGATCCCGCAGATCACCAACTACCTCAAGGAAGGCCTGCCGATGCAGTACCTCACCCCCGCGCGGCGCGACGGGCGCGGCACCCACGCCGTGGTGCGCCTGCCCGCCGGTGTCACGGCGGAGAAGATCGCCCGCCGCCGCGGCGACCTCGCGACCGGGCTGCACCGACTGTCCAAAGAGGTCTGGCCCACCACCGGCAGCGAAGAGGGCATCCTCGACCTGTGGGTCGCCGACAAGGGCGCCCTCGCCGAAGGCGCCGGCGCCTACCCGCTGCTGGACGACGGGCTCGTGGACGTGTTCAAGGGTGTCCCGTTCGGACGGACCCTGCGCGGCGAACCGATCCTCGCGCCGCTGTTGGAGCGCAACACGATCTGCGGTGGCATGCCCGGTCAGGGCAAGTCGTCCGCCGCCCGGGTCATCATGGCCGGCGCCGCCCTCGACCCCACCGCGGAGCTGCGGATCTGGGTCCCGGACGCGAACTTCGACTTCGAGGTGTTCGAGCCGCGCTGCTCCCGCTACGTGATGGGCGCCGAAGACGAGAAGATCGCCCAGATCCTCGCCGACCTGCGCGAACTGCACGCGGAAGTCCAGCGCCGCGGCGAACTGCTCGTGAAGTACGAAATCCCCGCCGTGACCAGGGAATACGCGTCCAAGCGCGTGGGGCTGCACCCGATCTTCTGCCTGCTGGAAGAGGCGCACGTCGCGATCCAGCACCCGAAGTACGGCAAGGACATCGCGCAGCTGCTGGTGGACATTGTGCGACTCGGGCGTAAGCGTGCGATCCACGTGATCGTGTCCACGCAGGCCCCGACGAAGGACTCCATGCCCAGGGACGTGACGCGTAACTGCTCCAACGGCATCGCGTTCGCGGTGGGCGACCACGTCGCCAACGACGCGCTGCTCGGACAGGGCGCCTACTCCGCTGGGCACCGCGCCACCGAGCTGATTCCCGGCACCGACAAGGGAACCGCGGTGGTCAAGGGCTTCACCGGGGAACGCTCGGACATCGTGCAGGTCTACTTCCTCAACGTCGCCAAGGACAACGACCAGGTCACCCCGCTGATCGAACGGTCGATGGCCGCCTTGAAGGGCGGTCACGTCCCCGGCGCCGACCGCCCGACCAGCATGATCGAGGCCCCGGCGCCCCGTGACCTGCTCGAAGACCTCGACGAGGTGCTCACGGACGTGACCGAACCGATGAACGCGGCCAAGGTCGCGCCGCTGCTCACCGCGCTGGACGGGGTCGAGTACGCCGCGCTCGACGGCACCAAGCTACGCGCTCTGCTCGCCCAGCGAGGGGTCAAGGTGCCCAGCACCGGCAACCGCTACCCCATCGACCCGGTCACGATCCGTGAGGCTCTGGCCGCCCAAGCGACCAGCGACCTCGACGAAGGCGAGTAGCCCTACCGAGTCGGGTTAGGTCCGCGCGCAGGCCGCGAAGTTTGCCCGCAGACCCACAAACCACCGGTCCCGCGGCGGACCTAACCCACCTCACTCGCCTAACTTTCCGCAGCTCGCCACCGACCTGGGAGAACTCACCCGCCGGGTTAGGAATCTAACCCGAAATCCAGCACCTCACTCCCGACCTCACCCGCCACGCGACACCCGCACCGGGTCCTCGCGCCGGCACCCCCATGCCAAAAACCGTCACACATTGTCACCGCACCGAAGGGAACCGAATTGATGGCTGACACTCACGACACCGTCGAGCTGGCCCGCCTCACCGCGGACGTCGTCGCGTTCGCCCACCGCTCCGGAATCTGGCACGTGCTGCTCATCCAACGCCGCTGGAACCCGTTCGAGGGCTACTGGGCACTCCCGGGCGGGCACGTCGACCCCGGCGAAACCTTCCGCGACGCCGCTTTGCGCGAGTTCCACGAAGAGACCGGGCTGGTGGTCGAGCGCTTCGGCGAGGTCGGTGTGTACGACCAGCCTGGCCGCGACCCCCGGGGCCGCTACGTGACCGGCGCGTTCTGGACCGTGCTGCACACCCTCGTGCGCCCCACCGCCGGCGACGACGCACGGCACGCGCAGTGGCTCCCGCTCGCGTGGGTGCTGCGCAACCGCGACCGGATCGCGTTCGACCACCCCCGCATCGTCACCGACGCCGCCCGCCACGTCGACCTGCCCACCAAGACCGGACCGGAGGAAACCCGATGAGCAGCAAGCCTCTCGCGCACCGTGGCAGCACCTCGTGGTGGAACGGCACCTTCACCACCCTGTGCGGCATCACCGTTCCACGCAGCGGCACCAAGTCGCCGTGGTTCCCGAACAAGTGCCCCGTCTGCGAAGCCATCCACCAAACCAAGAAGGGCCGGTGACCACTGTGGACACCACTGACCTGCCGACCGGGTTTTCTCACGTGGCGTGCGTGGAGCCGGCGCCCTGCTACGTCTGCGGTGCCGTGTTCAGCGAGGAGGAAGACGTTCCGGAGCTGTTCACGAGCCTCGACGAGGCAACCACGGCCCTGACCGCGTGCGAGTGGTACGTCACCTCGCAAGGCGTGATCTGCGACTGCTGCAACCGCGCGCGGTTCTGCCGCACGTACGGCCACACGTACGAGCAGTGCTGGCTCTGCTCGCTCCACGGGCTCGAAACCCGCATGTGCGGGCTGTGCGGCACGCACTCGCCCGACACCGCTCGTGTCGACCACACCTCGCGCTACGAAAGGGAAATCGGATGAACACCGAACTTCTGGCCGCTGCGCTCGACGCCGCGGCCCGCGGGTGGCACGTCTTCCCCCTGCGCCCCGACACCAAGCGCCCTGCCGGACATGGCGAGCACGACTGCCCGCACACCGGCCGCTGCGCCGACGGGCACCGCACGTGGGAGCAGCGCGCCACCACCGACCCGGACAAGATCCGCGCCGCCTGGTTGCACGCCCCCTACGGGATCGGGATCGCGACCGGCCCGTCCGGGCTGTGCGTGATCGACCTGGACACCGCCAAGCCCGGTGAGGAGATCCCGCCGCGGTGGGCCGCGGAAAGTGTGACGTGCGGGGAGGACGTGCTCGCGATGCTCGCCACGGAAGCGGGTGAGGAGGTGCCCGGCGACACGCTCACCGTTCGCACGCCGTCGGGTGGTCTGCACCTGTACTACCAGGCGCCTGACGACGTGACGTTGCGCAGCACCGCCGGCGAGCGCGGGAACGGTCTCGGCTGGAAAGTCGACACCCGCGCCTGGGGTGGCTACGTCGTCGCCCCGGGGACGCCGATCGGCACCGGCCGCTACGGGTTCCTCTTCGACGGCGAGGCCGCGCCGCTGCCCGCGTGGCTCGTGCAGAGGCTCACCCCGAAGCCGCTGCCCGCCCCGCCGGCGCTGCCTGTCCGGCCCGCAGGAGACCGCCGCGGCCGGTACCTGACCGCCGCGATCAAGGCCGAAGCCGGGAAGGTCGCCGACGCCAGCACCGGCCGCAACGCCACCCTCTACGGCGCCGCGGTCGCCCTCGGGCAACTCGTCGCCGGCGAGGCCCTCACCGAGGACGAGGTACGTGCCGCCTTGATGACGGCCGCACAGCGCCACATCGGCATCGGGCGCTTCACCCGACGCGAAGCCGAAGCCACGATCACCTCCGGTCTCCGGGCCGGCCGCAACCGGCCCCGCACCGTCGCTGCCTGACCGCCGAACCTGAGGGAGACCACCATGACCACGCCCCGGCCTTTGGCCGCCGTGCCGACACCGCCCGCCCGCCGCACCCGGTGGACGGATGCGGAGCTGATGCGAGAGGAGTTCCCGCCGGTCAAGTGGGCCGTTCCAGGCCTGCTCGCCGAAGGGGTCAACATGCTGGCCGGCGCGCCGAAGCTGGGCAAGTCGTGGATGTCCCTCGGGCTCGCCGCGGCCATCGCGAACGGCGAACCCGCGCTCGGCTCGATCGAGGTCGAGCGCGGCCCGGTGCTCTACTGCGCACTGGAGGACACCGGGCGCCGGTTGCAGCGCCGCCGGAAGCAGCAGATCGCCGCCGGCGGCCGGCCCTCGAACCTGCTGACCCTGGAAACCTCGTGCCCCACCATGAGCGCCGGCGGGGAAGAGGTCCTCGCGGAATGGCTGGAGGAGAACCCCACCGCGCGGCTGGTCATCATCGACACCCTGCAGAAGATGCGCGGCCCGGTCCTGCCCGGCGCGTCCGCCTACGCTTCCGACTACGCCGCCGGCGCCCGGTTCAAGGAGATCGCCGACCACTACGGCGTGCCGTTCCTGCTCATCCACCACGTCCGCAAACAGGACGCCGACGATTGGCAGAACATGGTGTCCGGCACCGCCGGGCTTACCGGTGCCATGGACGCCACCCTGGTCCTTGAGCGCGCCCGGGGCCAGGCAGACGGCGTCCTTCACGTGACCGGCCGCGACGTCGAAGAGACCGACTACGCCATGACCTTCGACAGCCACGCCGGCGCCTGGACCAAACTCGACGGCCCCGCCAGTGACCACCTGGTCGCCGACACCCGCGCAGACATCCTGCGCCTGCTGCGCGAGCACGGCCCGCTCAAGCCCGCCCGGATCGCCGAAGCGCTCGACACCAACCCGAACACCATCCGCAAGACCTGCGCGCGCATGGCCGACGCGGGACAGCTGCACAAGACCCCGGACGGCACCTACAGCGCCCCCGGCACCGGCGACAACGGAGACACCCCCGAGGTGTCACACCTGTCACCCCTGTCCCTCAACGGCACCTGACCAGCACAAACAGGTGTGACAGCAGGTGTGACACCCCCGAGACCTGTCACACCCCGGCCGTCCACGGTGACACCCGTGACCACCCCGCCCCTGTCACACCTGTCGCACCTGTCACTCAACCGTCCCTTACCAGCACAAACACCTGTGACAACCCGAGTGACACCCCACCGTGCCTGTCACTCCCGACGAGAGGAGACCGCCCGTGTTCGTGGCTACCGCACCCGCCCCGCTTCACGACACCAAGGGACTCTCATGGACGCACCGATCCTGCCGCCCGCAGTGCCCGCGCGACACCTCTACACCGTCGACGAGGCGAAGCGCCTGCTCTCAATGAGCCGCTCAGTGATCTACGAACTCATGCGCGCTGGCCGCCTGCTGTCCGTGAAGCAGGGCCGGGCGCGGCTCATCCCGGCAAAAGCCATCCAGCAGTACGTGGACCAGCTCATCCAGGAAGCGGAGGTGACCGGCTATGGCCACGCGGCGTAGTCGCGGCGACGGCGGGCTCTACTGGGACGAAGCCCGGCAACGGTGGACCGCTGAGGCGACGGTCGGCTATCGACCGGACGGAAAGCGCATCGTGCGCAAGGCGCGCGGCCTCACGAAGACCGAAGCGAAGAACAAGCTCCGGGAGATGCTGCGCGAGATCGAGGACGGCGCGCCGGCCGAGGCCCGGAACGTCACCGTAGCCGACGCTGTGACGGAGTGGCTCGAGTACGGCTTGCCACGGCGAAGCCAGGCGACGCGGGACAAACTCTCGACGCTCGCGAACAAGCACGTGATCGGCCGCCTCGGAGCCCGGAAGCTGCGCGACTTGAGCGCCGACGACGTCGACAAGTGGCTTGCCGAACGCGCGAAGGTCCTGTCCACCCGGACGCTGCGCGAGGTGCGCTCAATCCTCTTGCGGGCGATCAATCGGGCACAGGCGCGAGAGAAGGTCAAGCGCAACGTCGTGCTGCTCTGCGAGCTGCCTGAGGGCCGCGCCGGCCGGCCGTCGAAGTCGCTCACCTTCGAGCAGGCGGAGACTGTTCTCGCCGCGGCGGAACACACCCAGCTGAGGGCGTACGTGGTGCTGTCGCTGCTCGTGGGCGCCCGCACTGAGGAGTTGCGGGCGCTCACCTGGTCTCACGTCGTCTTGGAGGCTGTCGGCGAGGCGCTGCCCTACGTCATGGTGTGGCGGTCGGTGCGCGAGCACGGTGACACCAAGACCCGGAAGTCACGGCGCTCGCTCGCGCTCCCACAGCGGTGCGTCGAGGCCTTGCGGATCCAGCGTGCGAAGCAGGACTTTGCTCGGCGCGTCGCCGGCGACCGGTGGCGGGAGACCGACCTCGTCTTCGCCTCCGACGTGGGTACGCAACTCGACGCCGCGAATGTTCGGCGAGCGTTCCGCAAGGTAGTGCAGCGGGCCGGGCTGGACCCGAAGGACTGGACCCCCCGAGAGCTGCGGCACAGCTTCGTCTCGCTGCTCTCGGACCGCGGTATGCCGATCGAACAGATCTCGCGCCTGATGGGCCACAACGGTACGGCGGTCACTGAGCTGGTGTACCGGCACCAGCTCCGCCCGGTGGTCGAACACGGGGCAGAGGCCATGGACGAGATTTTCGGGGGCGGAGAGGAGAACGGAGCGGCTTAGTCACCCAGTTAGTCACCCACGCACAAAAAAGCCCGGTTCGCGACCTCTGCGAACCGGGCTTTGACATGCGTGGGCCCACCAGGACTTGAACCTGGGACCTCTTCGTTATCAGCGAAGCGCTCTAACCGCCTGAGCTATGGGCCCGTCGAACGAGGAGAACTCTACAGGACCCCCGAAGGGGCCCTGCAACCGGGTTACTCCCTTTCCGACAGGGTGACTTCGAGGCCTCCGGCCAGGTCAGCGGACACGTTGTAGATGAACGCGCTCACCGTGGCCAGCGCGGACACCAGCACGATGTTGATCGCGCCGAGGATCGCCGCGATGCCGAACACGCGGCCGGCGCTGATCAGCGGTTCGGTGGACGCGTTGGCGCCCTCGCCGCCGACCAGGGACGAGTACGTGCCGTTCAGCTTGTCCCACACGCCCATGCCGTCGAGCACGGTGTAGAGCACGCCGACGGCGACGAGCCACACGAAGAACATCGCGACGCCCAGGACCAGCGACAGCTTCAGCACCGACCACGGGTCGAAGCGCTTGACCTGCAGGCTGGCGCGGCGCGGGCCGCGGCCGGGGCGGCGCAGGGCGCTCGGCGTGGGACGGGGGCGACTGGCCGGAGGCACTTCCTCCGCCGAGGCGGGCGGCGGGGCGCCCTCGGCTCCGAAGAGCCGGGGCGCCGCCGTGCCGCTCACCACGGGGTAGTCGCTCTCGCTCACGCGCGCGTCCTGCTCATGATCCGAGTAGACCACATCGTCGGTCGCAACCCGGGTCGAGACCGTGGCCTCGGAATCGCCGCCGCCGTCCTTGGCGGTGCGCTGCCAGGGTGGGCTCGACGACGTGCCGTCTGCCTTCTCGGATGGTGTCACGAAGAGTCAGTCCTTACCCGTGCGTGGGGCGCCGCTCACTGTTCGGGCGCCGTGCCGTCTTCTGCTGTGGTCTCCTCGGGCGCGGTGGTCGCTTCGCCCGGGGGCGCTTCGACCGCTTCCGCCGCGTCTTCGGAATCCTCGCCACCATTGGCGACGTCCGACCCCTCGTCCGCGTTGCGTGCGACCGCGAGAAGAGTTGTGCCGTCCGCCAGGTTCATCAGCCGGACGCCCTTGGTCTGGCGGCCGGCCTTCCGCACATCGCGCGCCGGCGTGCGGATCACGCCGCCGCTCGAGGTGATGGCGAACAGCTCGTCGTCCTCGTCGACGATGAGCGCACCCACCAGCCTCCCACGTTTCGTGTCGTGCTGGATGGTCAGCACACCCTTGCCGCCGCGGCCCTGCACCGGGTAGTCCTCGATCGGCGTGCGCTTGGCGTACGCGCCGTCGGTGGCGACCAGCAGGAACTTCTCCGGTTTGACGACGCTGATGCCCAGCAGTTCGTCGCCGTCGTTGAACCGCATGCCGAGCACACCCGACGTCGCGCGGCCCATGGGACGCAGCGCCTCGTCGGTCGCGTGGAAGCGGATCGACTGGCCGCCCGCGGACACGAGCAGCAGGTCGTCCTCCGCCGCTGCCAGCACAGCGCCCATCAGCTCGTCGCCTTCCCGCAGGTTGACGGCGATGAGGCCGCCCGCGCGGTTGGAGTCGAAGTCGGTGAGCTTGGTCTTCTTCACGAGCCCCTTCTGCGTGGCCAGCACCAGGTACGGCGCCACCTCGTAGTTCGGGATCTCGATGACCTGGGCGATCTGCTCGTCGGGCTGGAACGCCATCAGGTTGGCCACGTGCTGGCCGCGCGCGTTGCGGTTGGCCTCGGGCAGGTCGTAGGCCTTCGTGCGGTAGACGCGGCCCTTGTTCGTGAAGAACAGGATCCAGTCGTGCGTGGAGCACACGAAGAAGTGCTGGACGATGTCGTCCTGCTTCAACGTGGCGCCCTGCACGCCCTTGCCGCCACGCTTCTGCGAGCGGTACAGGTCGGTCTTGGTCCGCTTCGCGTAGCCGGTGCGCGTGATGGTGACGACGACGTCTTCCTGCGCGATCAGGTCCTCGACCGACACCTCGCCGTCGAACGGGATGATCTTCGTGCGCCGGTCGTCGCCGTACTTGTCGACGATCTCCATGAGCTCGTCGCGGATGATCGCGCGCTGGCGCTCCGGCTTCTCGAGGATGTCCTTGAGGTCCGCGATCTCCAGCTCGATCTCGGCCAGCGTGTCGATGATGCGCTGGCGCTCGAGGGCGGCCAGCCGGCGCAGCTGCATGTCGAGGATCGCGGTGGCCTGGATCTCGTCGACGTCGAGCAGTTCCATCAGCGCCGGCCGGGCCTCGTCGGCCGAGGGCGAACGGCGGATCAGGGCGATGACCTCGTCGAGCATGTCCAGCGCCTTGACCAGACCACGCAAGATGTGCGCGCGTTCCTCGGCCTTCTGCAGCCGGAACTTGGTGCGCCGGACGATGACCTCGACCTGGTGCTTCACGTAGTGCCGGATCATCTGGTCGAGGCGCAGCGTGCGCGGCACGCCGTCGACCAGTGCCAGCATGTTCACGCCGAAGTTCTGCTGGAGCTGGGTGTGCTTGTAGAGGTTGTTCAGCACCACCTTCGCCACGGCGTCGCGCTTGAGCGTGACCACGATCCGCATGCCGGAGCGGCTGTTGGACTCGTCGGCGATGTCGGCGATCCCCGTGAGCTTGCCGTCGCGCACCAGGTGCGCGATGTTCTCGACGAGGTTGTCCGGGTTCACCTGGTACGGCAGCTCGGACACGACGAGCGTGGTGCGCCCCTTCGCGTCTTCCTCCACCTCGACGACCGCCCGCATGCGCACCGAGCCGCGGCCGGTGCGGTACGCGTCCTCGATCCCGGCGGTGCCCAGGATCATCGCCTTGGTCGGGAAGTCCGGACCCTTGACGCGCGTGAGCAGGGCGGCCAGCAGCTCGTCGTCGGTCGCCTCGTAGTTCTCGAGCGCCCACACGACGCCCTCGGCGACCTCGCGCAGGTTGTGCGGCGGGATGTTGGTCGCCATGCCGACCGCGATGCCGGAACCGCCGTTGACCAGCAGGTTCGGGAACCGCGACGGCAGCACGTCGGGCTCCTGCGTGCGGCCGTCGTAGTTGTCGGAGAAGTCGACGGTGTCCTCTTCGATGTCCGCCAGCATCTGCATCGCCAGCGGCGCGAGGCGCGACTCCGTGTACCGCATGGCGGCGGCGGGGTCGTTGCCCGGCGAACCGAAGTTGCCCTGCCCGTCGATCAGCGGGTAGCGCATCGACCACGGCTGGGCCAGGCGCACCAGCGCGTCGTAGATCGCCGAGTCGCCGTGCGGGTGGTAGTTGCCCATCACGTCGCCGACGACGCGCGAGCACTTGTTGTACCCGCGGTCGGGCCGGAAGCCGGAGTCGAACATCGAGTAGAGCACCCGGCGGTGCACCGGCTTGAGGCCGTCGCGCACGTCCGGCAGCGCCCGCGACACGATCACGCTCATGGCGTAGTCGATGTAGGAACGCTGCATCTCCTGCTGGATGTCGACCGGCTCGATGCGGTCGTGTTCCGGCGGCAAGGTTTCCGTCATGGGTCCTTCTCGGGGGAAAGGTCAGGGCTGGCGGGCGGGGCGGACGGCTACACGTCCAGGAAGCGCACGTCCTTCGCGTTGCGCGTGATGAACGAGCGCCGGGCCTCCACGTCCTCGCCCATGAGGACGGAGAACAGCTCGTCGGCCTGCGCGGCGTCGTCGAGGGTCACCTGGCCGAGCAGCCGGTTGGCCGGGTCCATCGTGGTCTCCCACAGCTCCTCGGCGTTCATCTCGCCGAGACCCTTGTAGCGCTGGATCGCGTCGTCCTTCGGCAGCCGGCGCCCGGCCTCGACACCGGCCTGGATCACGGCGTCGCGCTCCTTGTCGGAGTACGCGTACTCCGGGTCCTGCCGCGGCCACTTGATCTTGTACAGCGGCGGGCGCGACAGGAACACGTGCCCGTGCTCGATCAGCGGCGTCATGAAGCGGAACAGCAGGGTGAGCAGCAGCGTGGTGATGTGCTGGCCGTCGACGTCGGCGTCGGCCATCAGCACGATCTTGTGGTAGCGCAGCTTCGAGATGTCGAAGTCGTCGTGGATGCCGGTGCCCAGAGCCGTGATCAGCGACTGGACCTCGGTGTTCTTGAGGACGCGGTCGATGCGGGCCTTCTCGACGTTGATGATCTTGCCCCGGATGGGCAAGATCGCCTGGTACATCGAGTCGCGGCCTTCCTTGGCCGAGCCGCCGGCCGAGTCGCCCTCCACGATGTAGAGCTCGCACTCACCCGGGTCGTTGGAGCGGCAGTCCTTGAGCTTGCCCGGCAGGCCGCCGATCTCCAGCGCGCCCTTGCGGCGGACCAGGTCCCGCGCCTTGCGCGCGGCCATGCGCGCCTGCGCCGAGGAGATCGACTTGTTGATGATCGTCTTCGCCTCGGTGGGGTTGCGCTCGAACCAGTCGGCCAGCCACTCGTTCGACTGCTGCTGCACGAACGTCTTCGCCTCGCTGTTGCCCAGCTTCGTTTTCGTCTGGCCCTCGAACTGCGGTTCGGACAGCTTGATCGAGACGATGGCGGCGAGGCCCTCGCGCACGTCGTCACCCGTGAGGTTGGCGTCCTTCTCCTTGAGCAGCTTCTTCTCGCGCGCGTACGCGTTGACCACGCGGGTGAGCGCCGCGCGGAAGCCCTCCTCGTGGGTGCCGCCCTCGTGCGTGTTGATCGTGTTGGCGAAGGTGTAGACCGAGGGCGTGAACCCGTTGTTCCACTGCATCGCGACCTCGACCTCGAGGCCGGTCCCCTTCGCGTCGAAGGAGATCACGCTCTCGTGGATCGGGTCCTTGCTGCCGTTGATGTGGCGGACGAAGTCCTCGAGCCCGCCGGGGTAGCAGTAGACCTTCTCCTTGACGCGGGCCTGCTTGCCCTCCGCGTCCTCCTCGGTCTCCTCGTCGGCCACGCGCTCGTCGCGCAGCGACAGGGTGAGTCCCTTGTTGAGGAACGCCATCTCCTGGAGCCGGCGCGAGATCGTCTCGAAGTTGTACGTGGTGGACTCGAAGATGTTCGGATCGGCCCAGAAGGTGATCGTGGTGCCGGTCTCCTCGGCGGGGCCGAGGTCCTCCAGCGGGCCGGGGATCTGGTTCGTGTACTCCTGGCGCCAGCTGCGGCCGCCGTACTTGACCTCGGCGAGCAGCTTCGTCGACAGCGCGTTCACCACGGAGACGCCGACGCCGTGCAGGCCGCCGGACACCGCGTAGGAGTCGCTGTCGAACTTGCCGCCCGCGTGCAGCACGGTGAGCACGACCTCGAGGGTCGGCTTCTGCTCCTTGGGGTGGATGTCCACGGGGATGCCGCGGCCGTCGTCCACGACCCGCACACCACCGTCGGCGAGGAGAGTAACCTCGACCTTGGTGGCGAACCCGGCCATCGCCTCGTCCACGGAGTTGTCCACCACTTCTTGGACCAGGTGGTGGAGACCGCGCTCACCGGTGGAACCGATGTACATGCCGGGGCGCTTGCGGACCGCTTCGAGGCCTTCGAGCACGGTGATGGACGACGCGTTGTACTCGCTCTTGTTCTCGGTCACCGGCGTTGTTTCTCCTCGTCTCGCCCGAGCGGACGCTCGCTACTCCTCCAGTGTACTTGCCCGCGCGCGCTCACATGCGGCAAGGACACCCCTCACTGCGTCACAGAGGCGCGAAAAAGCTCGAAGGCGAGTCATCTCGTGGCTCGCACGCTGTCAAGCGGTTCTCGGGGAACTCACCCGCCCACGCGCAACCCGAGTCAGCCGTACGTGTCACGGGGTCCGCGACCCCGCACGTGGAGCGGACCTTTCCGCCAGCTCGGCGCCGTCGGACCCTGGATCCGCATGCGCTTCACGACGCCGTGGCCGACCCCCGCGGCGATCTTCGCGAGCAGCTTCCCCTGCAGCAGCCGCAGCTGCGTGGCCCACGCCGTCGAGCTCGCCCGGACGGTGAGCTCACCGTCCTTGAGGCTCACCGGCTGGGCGTGTTCGGCTACGTCCTCACCCACGAGCCGGGCCCACTGCCCGAACACGCGCGCGTTCGTCATCGTGTCCTGCCAGCCGCTGTCGGCGACCAGCCGCGAGACGAGCCGGCCCAGCGGCTGCGGGTCCCGGGCGTCGGCACCCGCGCCCGACCACCGGCGCCGGCGCGGGTTCTGGCCCCCGCCGCCCGTGATCCGGCCGCGGCGCAGGTTGGGCGGCGCGCCGCGTTCCTTGGCCTTCGCCTTGGCGGCTTCGAGCGCGGCGTGCGCGAGGTCCCGTCCGGAGGGCTGCCCGTTCGGCCCAGCGGACACGTCACTCTCGGTGCCGACATCGGGCGCACCACCTGGGTGATTGCCTGTAAGAGGGATGTCAAGGCCCTCATCAGGCCGTTTCGTCACCCGCGGCGATAACGCCTTCCCTGGTTTATCCACACTGTCCACAGGTTTGTCCCCAGATCGGTGGGTAACTTCTGTGACCGCGGTCACCCGCAGTGGTCGGGTTGATCTTGGTGAACGGGGTTCAGGCACGCGTGACCTCGCCGTTCGCCACCACGAACCGGGTTCCGGCCAGCTCGGACGGCACGTCCTCGTCCACCGCCGCCGTGATGAGCACCTGTTCGGCGCCCGCGGCGACCTCCGCGAGCCGGGCCCGGCGCTTGCGGTCGAGCTCGGCGAACACATCATCCAGCAGCAAGACCGGTTCGCCCGCTTCGCCGCGCAGGAGCTCGTAACTCCCGAGCCGCAGCGCCAGCGCGAACGACCACGACTCGCCGTGGCTCGCGTAGCCCTTGGCCGGCGTCTCGCCCAGGATCAGCTCCAGCTCGTCCCGGTGCGGCCCGACCAGGCTGATGCCGCGTTCGAGCTCGTTGCGCCGGACGTCGGCCAGCGCCTTGAGCAGCAGCTCGCGCAGCACCTCCGGATCCGCCCGCTCCCCGCCGGCCTCGCCGTACCCCGGCGGCAGCGCCTCGCCGAGCGACGACCGGTACGCGATCTTCGCCGGGCGCGAGTCCGGGGCGACGCCCAGGTACGCCTCCGCCGTGTGCGGGCCGAGGTCCGCGATGAGGTTCAGCCGCGCCGCGAGCAGCTGGGCCCCGGCCACGGACAGGTGGTCGTCCCAGACGTCGAGCGTGGACAGCGCGTACGGATCCTCCCGGCCGGTGCGGCGTTTGCCGGCGGTCTTGAGGAGCGCGTTGCGCTGCTTCAGCACCTTCTCGTAGTCGGCGCGGACGCCGGCGTACCGCGGGGCGCGCAGCACGAGCAGCTCGTCCATGAACCGGCGTCGCTCGCTCGGGTCACCGCGCACGAGCGCCAGGTCCTCCGGGGAGAACAGCACCGTGCGCAGGATCCCGAGCACGTCACGCGGCTTGCCGACCGCGCCCCGGTTCACACGGGCGCGGTTGGCCCGGCCGGCCGTGATCTCGAGCTCAACCGTCAGCTCGCGGTCGTCGTTGACCACCGCGACGCGCACGAGCGCGCGCTCACAGCCGTGCCGGATCAGCGGGGCGTCCGTCGCGACCCGGTGGGAACCCAGGGTCGCGACGTAGCCGATCGCTTCGAGCAGGTTCGTCTTCCCCCGGCCGTTCTGTCCGACGAGCACGGCCGGGCCCGGTTCGAGGGCCAGGTCGGCTTGTGGCCAGGACCGGAAGTCGGTGACCTGGAGATGTCGCAGGTACACGAGCGGGGAGGCTAGCTCCCGGCCTTCTTCACGGCGTGGCCCCCGAACTGGTTGCGCAGCGCGGCGACGGCGCGCATCGCGGCCGAGTCCTTCTGCCGCGAGGAGAACCGCGCGAACAGCGCCGCCGACAGCACGGGCGCCGGCACCGCGTTGTTCACGGCTTCCTCCAGCGTCCAGCGGCCCTCACCGGAGTCCTCGACGTAACCCTCGAGGTCGTCGAGCTCCGGGTCCTCCTCGAGCGCGCGCACCAGCAGGTCGAGCAGCCACGAGCGGACGACGGTGCCGCGCTGCCAGCCCTTGATCACCTCGGGCACGTTCTTCACGACGTGCGCGGCCTCGAGCAGCTCGAAGCCCTCGGCGTAGGCCTGCATGATCCCGTACTCGATGCCGTTGTGGATCATCTTCGCGTAGTGGCCGGCACCGACCTCGCCGGCGTGCGAGAAGCCTTCCTCGCGCGGGCCCTCCGGCCGCAGGGCGTCGAAGATCGGCATCGCGCGGGCGACGTCGGACTCCACGCCGCCGACCATGAGGCCGTAACCGTTGTCCTTGCCCCAGACCCCGCCGGACACACCGCAGTCCAGGTAGCCGATGCCCTTGGCCGCGAGGAGATCGGCGTTCAGCTTGTCGTCGGTGAACTTCGAGTTGCCGCCGTCGATCACCAGGTCGCCCTCGGTCAGCGACTGGCTCAGTTCCACCACGGTCTTCCGCGTCGGGTCACCCGCGGGGACCATGATCCACACGATGCGGGGCGCGTCCAGTTTGGACACGAGGTCGGTGAGCGACCCGGAGTCGCTGACGTCCGGGTTGCGGTCGTACCCCACCACGTCGTGCCCGGCGGCGCGCAGCCGCTCACGCATGTTGAAGCCCATCTTGCCCAGGCCGACGAGACCGAGCTGAACCATGAGATCCCCTTAGTTAGTAACGAAAATCCGCGGTTGTGACGGACCGGTCAGCCCGGGAGGCGGACCGGCATCAGCAGGTAGAGATAACCGGGGACGACGTTGCCCTCGGCGTCGGCGGGCTTGATGAGCGCCGGCCGGTTCGGGGTGGTGAACGTGAGCTCCGCGCGGTCGCTGTGCAGCGCGCCGAGCCCGTCGACGAGGTAGCCGGGGTTGAAGGCGATCGTCACCGGCTCGCCCTCGTACTCGACTTGCAGCTCTTCTTCGGCGCTGCCCTCGTCGTCTCCGCCGGCCGAAAGCCGCAGCGAGCCGTCGGCGAACTCGAGCCGCACCTGCGTGCCGCGCTCGGCCACCAGCGACACGCGCTTGATCGACTCGGCGAGCGCCGACACCTCGATCACGGCGCGCGACGTGTGGCTCGCGGGCAGCAGCTGGCGGTACGGCGGGAACTCGGCGTCGAGCAGCCGCGTGGTGGTGTAGCGGCCGTTGCCGGACAGGCCGAGCAGACCTTCACCGCTGGCGAGGGCGAGCTGCACGGTGGAGCCGGCGCCGCCGAGCGTCTTCGCGGCTTCGGCGAGCGTGCGCGCGGGCACGAGCACCGCGGCGTCGGCCAGGCCCTCGGCGGGCTTCCAGGTGAACTCGCGCATGGCGAGGCGGAAGCGGTCGGTGGCCACGAGCGTGAGGGTGTCGCCCGAGATCTCCAGCCGCATGCCGGTGAGCATCGGGAGCGTGTCGTCCTTGCCGGCGGCGGTCACGACCTGGGTCACGGCCTGGCCGAAGACGTCGCCGGTGAGCTCACCCGCGAACGCGGGCTGGCTCGGCAGCTGCGGGTAGTCCTCGACGGGCATGGTCGGCAGGGAGAAGCGCGCGCTGCCGCACGTGATGGTGGCGCGCGCACCGTCGACCGAGATCTCGACCGGCTGCGCGGGCAGCGCCTTGGTGATGTCGGCGAGGAGACGGCCGGAGACCAGCAGCCGTCCGCCGTCGGCGATCGTCGCGGGGACGCCCACCGTGGCGGAGACCTCGTAGTCGAACCCGGACACCGTGAGCGCATCGGACTCGCCGTCCGCGCCCGCGTCGAGCAGCACACCGCCCAGCACCGGCACGGGCGGCCGGGACGGGAGGCTCCTGGCCACCCAGGCGACGGCGTCGGCGAGCCCGTCGCGCTCGACGCGGATCTTCATGCGCGCATCCTTTCGACAGCCGAGCCCCTCGGCTCGTGAAGGGTCGACGGAAGAGCCGGTACCCGGGTGCTGCCCCGTCCACCAAGTCCCCCGCCGGTCTGGCTCGTGCCGGCACGCCGGAGACGGCGCACGGAACGGACCAGGTGCAGGCATCCACGTTAGGCCGTCGCCGGGGGTCCCGTCACCTCGGCCTCCCCTTGACTTTGTCGACAAGACGACTGGCTCACCGGCTTGTCCCCAACTTCGTCCATCGCCTGTTTTTGTTCTGTTCTCTCTTTCAAAAGATCTAAGGGCAGTAGCAGTAATAGGGGCTGTGGGTTGTGTGGACAGAGCTCGTTCGCGCAGGTCGTCGGGCGCGTGACCGTGTGGAGAGCCCTGGTGGTGGATCAGTGGATGGATCGGCCGACCCGTGGATGAATTCGGGCGGTCCCCGATCCATCCACATCTCGGCCCACTTGTCCCCATGGTTGTCCCCAGCTGTGGGGCGAGTTGTACCCAGCCTCTGTGTGCGTCGGAGAGCGTCCGAATCGCTCTGGCGAGTGACGGGCTCCCGATGTGGATCAAGTGTGGGCAACTTGTGGATTCACCGTGGACAGACCTGGGGAAAACCTGTGGATTCCGTGTGGGCGGGATGTGGACTGATTCGGCGTCGACGCAGGTCGGAGATTCGTTGGCACTGTGGGCAAACTGCACACAGGGTGGGGAAAAGCCCTTGTGTATCAATGGGTTTCGGGTTCGTTGCGTACGCGTGCGTACGTGGGCGACGGCACACGCGCGTTGCGTCGCTGCGTCGCTTGTGTAGGCGTGCTTCGTCCACCTCGGACCCCTTCAGGGGTGGAAAGTGTTGTGTGGTAAAGGAAAGCGGGGTCGCTGGGGGTGATGGTTCGACTGCATCCGGAGACCGTCTGACGGGCTGGGCGGGCTCGGACATCGGCCGTGTTGGCGGGCCAGAGCTGCGGAGTGGCGGACGCGCAGTCTCGCGGCCGTATCGAGCCCGGCGCGATCGGCTGTGGATCGGCGTCGTCGGGTCTGCCCCGCGGGCGTCGCCGGGTGGAAGGTCACGGCTGCGGCGTAGCGAGCGTCGCTCATGCATCGCCGGGCGAACGGTCACAGTTGGGGCGTTGCCGAGGCGCCGCCGTGAGCGGCCCTCTCGTGCGCGTACGCGGCCCTCCGCGATCTCCGGGCCGCCGGTTCCCGGCTCTCGACCGCGCTCAACGAAGCCCGCGCCGCCCGGTCCCCAGACAAAAGAAGGGCGCCGCCCACCGGCGACGCCCTCCTCGTGAAGCACTCGTTACTGCCGAGCCCGCTGCTTGATCCGCGACGTGAGCTCCTGCACCTGGTCGTAGATGCGCCGGCGCTCGGCCATCTCCTTGCGGATCTTCTTGTCCGCGTGCATCACCGTCGTGTGGTCGCGGCCGCCGAAGGTCTGGCCGATCTTCGGCAGCGACATGTCCGTGAGCTCGCGGCACAGGTACATCGCGATCTGCCGCGCGGTCGCCAGCGCCTTCGTCTTGCCGGGCCCGCACAGGTCGTCGAGCGTGACGTCGAAGAACTCGGCCGTGACCCCCATGATCGTCGGCGCGGTGATCTCCGGCGCGTGCGAGTCGGGGATCAGGTCGCGCAGCACGATCTCGGCGAGCCCGACGTCGACAGCCTGCTGGTTCAGCGACGCGAACGCGGTCACCCGGATCAGCGCGCCCTCGAGTTCGCGGATGTTCGCCTCCACGCGCGAGGCGATGAACTCCAGCACCTCACCCGGCACCGCGAGCCGGTCCTGCGCCGCCTTCTTGCGCAGGATGGCGATGCGCGTTTCGAGCTCGGGCGGCTGGATGTCGGTGATCAGACCCCACTCGAACCGGGTCCGCAGCCGGTCCTCCAGCGTTTCGAGGCGCTTGGGCGGGCGGTCGGAGCTGACGACGATCTGCTTGTTCGCGTTGTGGAGGGTGTTGAAGGTGTGGAAGAACTCCTCCTGCGTCCCTTCCTTGCCCTCCAGGAACTGGATGTCGTCGACGAGCAGGATGTCGATGTCGCGGTAGCGCCGCTGGAAGGCGACCTTGCGGTCGTCGCGCAGCGAGTTGATGAAGTCGTTCGTGAACTCTTCGGTCGAGACGTACCGCACGCGCATCCCGGGGAACAGCCGCTGCGCGTAGTGCCCGACCGCGTGCAGCAGGTGCGTCTTGCCGAGCCCGGACTCACCCCAGATGAACAACGGGTTGTACGCGCGGGCGGGCGCTTCGGCCACGGCGACGGCGGCCGCGTGCGCGAACCGGTTCGACGCACCGATCACGAACGTGTCGAACGTGTACTTCTCGTTCAGCTTCGTCTTGGACGTCTGCGGCTGCGCGGGCGCGGTGTACGGCTGGCCGGCGATCGGCTGGCCCGAGAACGTGGGCCAGATCTCGTGGACCGCGGCGAGGGCTTCGCCCTCTTCGTCGACCTCTTCGTCCGTGTCATCGGATTCCTCGAGCACGGGTGCCTGCGGTACCGGCCTCGACTGCTGCGGCGGTTCGGGCCGCGCGACGCGGGCGGCCGGCACCTGGGCGCCGTCGGTCGCGGGCCGAAGCGGCGCCGACGGGAGCACACCGTTCTCGGGCCGGCCGTTCTCCGGGTGCGGGGCGTGGCCGTTTTCGCTGTGTCCGTTCTCCGGTCGGCCGTTTTCCACCCGAGGGGGTGAGGGCACGTACCGGGGTGCAGGCGCGACGGCCTCGGCGCTGTCGACCTTCACGGCCAGGGAGACCGCGCGGCCGAGGCGGCGCGAGAGGGCGTCGGTGATGGCGCCGCGCAGGGCGCGTTCGATCGCTTCCTTCGCGAAATCACTGGGAGCGGCGAGGAGGGCGGTGCCGTCGAGCAGGCCGATGGGCCGGGTGACGCGCATCCAGGCTCGTTGCTGCGGGGAGAGCGTGCCGTCGGACAGCTCCCGCACCACCTGCTCCCAGATGACGCCCAAGTTGTGCTGGTGCTCGGACACCTGTCTTGCTCCCCTCCCCTCGTCGGCGTGAACTGCGGAATCACCCCAAGCACGCCCGTGAAGCTCTCCCCTGGACGTCATCTTGGACCGACCTGCGCGCGGGCACAGCGAATATCCACATAGTTGTCCACAGCTGTGCACTAATGTACGGCCGCCCGCAGCCACGCCACCTGCGGGCTCGGCGTTCGCCTTGGGCGCCTCCACACCCCCGGTGGCGAACCCGCCGCTCACCTCGCGACCGGTGACCCGAGAGAGGCACGCTAACAAGCCTCGCTCGCTGCCACAAGGCACCGTTGTGCGCAAGCATTTCACGGTGTACGGCGCGTTGCCATTCGGTGCCGCGGCGTGGGGGACGCCGAGGTCGCGGGCCCGTCGCCCAGCGTGGCGGAGGGGTCCCTGCACAGGTCCCGACAGAGGGCGCGTACCCTCGTAAGGTCTCCCGCAAGCGACGGGTGCGTTTCGCGTGCCCACGTATGTCGTCGCTCGTCGTGACGAGGCCACACGTTGGTAGGAGACACCAGAGACTGCCGTGCGACCGCACGACATGCCGGAAGACGGCCGAAAACCGTCGCCCGACGGCCGAGACACAGGAGAAGCAGTGAGCAAGGGTAAGCGCACCTTCCAGCCGAACAACCGCCGCCGCGCGCGGACCCACGGTTTCCGTCTGCGCATGCGGACCCGTGCGGGCCGGGCCATCTTGGCGGCCCGCCGTCGCAAGGGCCGCGCCGCGCTGTCCGCCTGATCCGGCTCGTCGAGGCGCGCCGTGCTGCCCGCAGCCGCACGTCTACGGCGGAGTGAGGACTTTCGTGTCGTGCTCCGCCGGGGCTCCCGGGCAGGCAGGCGCCGCCTCGTCGTCCACGCGTTGACCACGGACCCGTCCGCGGCCGCACCCGATGCGGTCAGGGCGGGTTTTGTGGTGAGCAAGGCCGTCGGCAATTCGGTGGTGCGCCACCGCGTCACCCGGCGGTTGCGTCATCTCGTTTCGGACAGGCTCGGAACACTGCCCCCGGGCAGCTCGTTGGTCGTACGGGCATTACCTCCGGCGGCGTCCGCTTCGAGTGCGGAGCTCGGCGCCGATCTCGACGCGGCTTTGCGCCGGCTCGGACTCACCTCGTCCCGCCGCGCCGCCGGGGAGGGTGCTCCCCGGCCTCCGCGTCAGCAGGACGCGGCCCTCGACCACGGATCAGCGGTGTAACGGCAATGTCAGCCACTTCCGAGCACACCCACGGCGCCACCGAAGTCACCGAGGAGCCGGCCCCGCGCCGCCCCGGTCCGGTGGCCTGGGTCCTGCTGCTCCCCATCAAGTTCTACCGCAAGGCGATCTCGCCGTTCTTGCCGCCGGCTTGCCGGTTCTACCCGAGCTGCAGCGCGTACGCAGTCGAAGCCCTGACCCGGCACGGCGCCGGCCGCGGCTCCTACCTCGCGCTGCGCCGGCTGCTGCGCTGCGGCCCGTGGACTCCGCCGGGCCGCGATCCGGTACCCGAGAAGTTCTCGTGGCGCCACCAGATGCCTGAAACACCGATCGAGGAGTAGCTCAGTGCTCGACTTCATCTACTACCCCGTGTCCTTCATCTTGTGGTGTTGGCACAAGGTCTTCGGGTTCGCTTTCGGGGAAGCTTCGGCGATCTCCTGGATCCTCGCGATCATCTTCCTGACGTTCACGATCCGCGGCATCATGTTCAAGCCGTTCGTGAACCAGGTCCGGTCGATGAAGAAGATGCAGGACTTCGCGCCGGAGATGAAGAAGGTCCAGAAGAAGTACGCCAACGACCGGCAGCGCCAGGCGCAGGAGATGCAGAAGCTCCAGCGCGAACACGGCGTGAACCCGCTCGGCAGCTGTCTTCCGATGGTGCTCCAGATCCCGGTCTTCATCGGCCTGAACCACGTGCTGCGGGCGTTCACCATCCCGCCGGCCGGCGGTGGTCCGAAGACCGAGAACTACTTCTTCAACCAGCACGACGTGCAGTCGTACGTCAGCGCGAAGCTCTTCGGTGTCAACCTCGGTGAAGCGGTCTACAACGGCGTCGGGGTGGTCAGCGGCAACATCGCGACCCCCGGGTTCCACTGGAACGTGCTTCCGGTCGCCTTGCCGTTGATGATCGTCGCGTCGATCGCCACGCACCTCACGGCGCGCCACTCGGTGGCCCGGCAGAACGCCGCGTCGGCCACCCCGCAGACCGCGATCATGAACAAGCTGACGATGTACATCTTCCCGCTCGGTGTGCTCGTGTTCGGTGCCCTGTTCCCCCTCGGCCTGCTCTTCTACTGGCTGGCGAACAACGGCTGGACGCTGATGCAGCAGCGGCTCGTGTACACGCGGATCGACAAGGAAGAAGCGGCGCGCAAGGCGGAGGCCGCGGAGAAGCGCGCGTCGCTCGGTCCGAAGCCGGGGCAGAAGCCGACAGCCCCGAAGGTCGGTCAGAAACCCGTGCAGCAGAAGAAGAACAACCCGTCCGGCAACGGCCAGCAGCAGGGCAAGGTGACGAGGGCGGGTTCGGCGCACGGGTTCGCGCAGACGTCTTCCTCCGGCGGCGTGCAGGGCAAGAAGCCGTCCGGCGCCGACGCGTCGGACGCCAAGGCGACCCCGTCGAAGCCGGCCGAGGAGCCGGCCCAGAACGGATCGAAGAAGGAGAACGGAACCGGGGTTCCCGGACTCCTCAAGGACTCGACCAGGAAGTCGGGCCGGAAGCGTCGCTGACGCAGGACCGGTTCGGAGAGGAGACGAATGATGTCGGAGACGGTCGACACGATCGAAGCCGATCAGGAAGAAGCGGAGACGGTCACGACCGCGCCCGCCGAAGAGAAGCAGGGTGGCGACGACGACCTCCTGGTGCGCGAAGGCGACATCGCCGGCGACTACCTCGAGCGCCTGCTCGACCTTCTCGACTACGACGGCGACATCGACCTCGACGTCGAAGCGGGCCGCGCCATCGTCAGCATCGACGGCGGCGAGGACCTCGAGAAGCTCGTCGGCCCGCGCGGCACGGTGCTCGAAGCGCTGCAGGAGCTGACGCGCCTGGCGGTCCAGCAGGAGACCGGCTCGCGCAGCCGCCTGATGCTCGACATCGCCGGCTGGCGCGCCGACCGTCGCGAGGAGCTCCGCGAGCTGGGCCGCTCGACCGCCGAGGCCGTCCTGGCCAACGGCGAGCGCGTCCGCTTGCAGCCGATGAGCCCCTTCGAACGCAAGGTCGTCCACGACGCGGTCGCCACCGTGTCGGGCGTCACGAGCGAAAGCGAGGGCGAAGACCCGAAGCGCCGCGTGGTGATCTTCCCCGAGGGGTGAGCACCCGCGGATCTACGGATCTGGCTACGTTGCACTGAGCTGAAGCGGGGCCCCCGGGAAACAACCGGGGGGGGCGGGGTTTGTTGTGGGGGTTGGGGGGGGGGGTGTTTGGTGGGGGGGTGGGGGGGGGGGGGCGAGGGGTTTGG
>NZ_JBITBT010000016.1:182901-194666 GCF_044452505.1 Amycolatopsis sp. NPDC051903
GCGCGCGTGTTTGTGATCGCCCCGGTGGGGGCACCCCCCGCTCATTCCCTCTGGTGGTAGCGTTGCACTGTGCGCCCCCCCCACCGCGTAGAAGCGCGGGGGCCCCGCTTCTTTTGTGTCCGGGTTCCGGGTGGCTCTGCTTTGGTGCTGTGGTCGGGTCCGGGCGCCATGGGTTTGGCGCCTGGCGTTCCGCCTTGGTCCTTGACGCGCCTCGACCGTCGGCCTTCGCCTCTCCCGGGTTCGCTCGGCGGGACACGCCGGCGGCGTTCGTTCCGCGGCGGTTTCGGCCCGACTGGTTGATGCGCGGTGTCGGCGATCGGCCTTTGTCCCGCGCGCTTCAACGGTCGGCCTTCATCCGTCCGGGTTCGCTCGGCGGGACAAGCCGGCGGCGGTTCGGTCCGCGGCGGTTTCGGCCGGGCTGGTCGATGCGCGGTGTCGGCCGCCGGCCTCGGTCCCGACGCGCCTCGACGGTCGGCCTTCATCCTCAACGCCTCCCGTCGAGGCGACTCCGCCGACCACTGCCCTCGGCCCGAGCCATCCGTCTCCGGACCCGCCGCTTGCGGCCGAGCCCTTCTCGCTGCCGCGTTGGTCTGAAGGCGCCGAGGCGCCTCGACTGCGCGGGCAGCTGGCGGAGCCGTCCTGCCGCGGCTGCTGATCGCAGCGGGCGCCGCCGGGTTGGTTGATGGGCGACGTTGATCGACTCGAGGCTGGCGCGTGCGGATCCCGACGCGGCCACCATCAGCCGCCTCACACGGACGATCGGTGGGCACTTGCGCGCCCGCGGCATAGTCGCGGCGATTGCCGAACTTCCCATCGCGCCGCGCTCGGCAAGCGTCGGGGCTCACGTGGTGGCCGCGCGCGGAGTTCGATGCGGTCGGCCTGCGCGATCGCAACGTCGTCGAAGGACGGTTCAACTCGCACGTGCCCGGCGCGGTCTGGTCGCTCGATCCGGCACACCGCGTTCGCCCGCGGCACGACGCCTGTTCCGCCGCCGTCTCCTGGCGGAGGTCCTGAGTGCTCCGCCCAGATCCGTCGCTCGGTGTCAGGTGGCGGCCCACGCGCCGTCGCCGCGGAGCCGTCGGCGTCGCGGCGTTGCTCGGCGTGGATGGGTCGAATTACACGTTTGGTGTTTCACGTGAAACTCGCCCGCCGCCCAGTCTCGCTCCCCCTCCGTCCCGCGGCGCGCGGTTCCACGTGAAACCATCCCCAGACGTTCGGCTCCCCGAGTGGAGTTGTCCACAGTTGCGGTCTGTCGGCTCGATTTGGGCGCGGCATCGGGGACAATCGAACGAGCGCGTTTCACGTGAAACGCGCGGACCGAGGAGTGGATGCAGTGGGCTTGGACGGCGCCACCGACACGGTGCGAACCGCGGCGGTGGAAGTGTTCGGGGACCGCGTCGACCAGGCTGCTGGGTACGTCGATCTGTTGGCGACGCACGGGGTTGAGCGTGGGTTGATCGGGCCGCGGGAAGTGGAGCGGCTGTGGGAACGGCACGTGCTGAACTCGGCCGTCATCGGGGAGCAGATCCCGGATGGGGCGAGCGTGGTCGACGTCGGTTCGGGCGCGGGACTTCCGGGTGTACCGCTCGCGATCGCTCGGCCGGACCTCGCTATCGTTCTCCTCGAACCTATGGCCCGCCGGGTCGACTGGCTGGCTGAGGTCGCCGAGAAGCTGGAACTCCCGATCACCATCGTCCGTGGACGCGCGGAGGAGCGGTCTGTGCGCGAACAGCTCGGTGGCGCCGACGTCGTCACCGCTCGCGCGGTCGCCCCTCTCGCTCGGCTCGCAGGCTGGTGCCTTCCGCTGGTTCGTCCCGAGGGTCGCGTGGTAGCGCTCAAAGGGGCTAGCGCGGGAGAGGAAATCGAGCGGGACCGCGAAGCCGTGCGTAAGGCCGGCGGTGCCGATCCGGAACTCGCCGAGTGCGGGAAAGCAGTACTCGAGGTCCCCAGCACGGTCGTGATGATCCGCCGCCTGCCACCGAAGCCGCCCCGGCCTCGCGGCAGGCGGAGTTAAGTGCACGAGCACAGCCGCGACGTTCCACGTGAAACAGCGCGGTTCGAACGCCAACGAGTCGTCTATGAAGAGGAGGTGTCGAGACCGGTGAATCCCCCGCCGTCCGACCCTGCGCGCACCGGCCACGACTTGGGCTGGACGCCGATCGCCGAAGAAGCCGTCCGAGCCGCGAGCGTCCTGCACCCGAAGGAAGGGATGCTCCCCCGCCCCACCCATCGACGCGTGCTGACGGTCGCCAACCAGAAGGGCGGCGTCGGCAAGACGACGAGCGCCGTCAACCTCGCAGCCGCGCTCGCCGTGCACGGGTTGAAGACTCTGGTGATCGACCTCGACCCCCAGGGCAATGCCAGCACTGCGCTCGACATCGACCACCGCTCCGGCACGCCGTCGATCTACGAGGTGCTCATCGGCGAGGTGTCGCTCGCCGAGGCGGCCGCCGCCAGTGAGCAGTCCTCGAACCTCTACTGCGTGCCCGCGACGATCGACCTCGCCGGCGCCGAGATCGAACTCGTCTCCATGGCGAACCGCGAGACGCGGCTCAAGGAGGCGCTCTCGTCGGAGATCCTCGACCAGATCGGCGTCGACTACGTCTTCATCGACTGCCCGCCGTCGCTCGGTCTCCTGACCGTCAACGCGATGGTGGCCGCGCAGGAAGTGCTCATCCCGATCCAGTGCGAGTACTACGCGCTGGAGGGTCTGGGGCAGCTGCTGAGCAACATCGAGCTCGTGCAGCAGCACCTCAACCGCGAGCTCCGGGTGTCCACGATCCTGCTCACGATGTACGACGGCCGCACCAAGCTCGCCGACCAGGTCACCAACGAGGTCCGGAACCACTTCGGCGACACTGTCCTGAAGACCGTGATCCCGCGGAGCGTGAAGGTCTCGGAAGCGCCCGGCTACGGCCAGACCGTGCTCTCCTACGACCCGGGTTCACGTGGCGCCATGAGCTATCTCGACGCGGCGAAGGAGATCGCGGAACGGGGCGCGAACGATGGAAGGAGCAACACCGCATGACTGAGCGCAGAGGAGGGCTGGGCCGGGGGCTCGCGGCCCTGATCCCCACCGGGCCGGCCACCACGGCCGGCCCGGCGCCCTCCGCCGTCGAAGGCAGCGCGCCCGCGGACAACGCGACGCGTGAAGAGAAGGGCTGGTTCGCGGCCAACGGTGCGGCGACGCCGGCGGGCGGCGAGGTCGCCGGCGCCGTCTACCGGGAGATCCCGGTCAGCGCCGTCAAGCCGAACCCGAAGCAGCCCCGTCAGGTCTTCGACGAAGAAGCGCTCGCCGAACTCGAGCACTCGATCCGCGAGTTCGGGCTCATGCAGCCGATCGTCGTCCGCGAACTCGGCGACGGTGAGTACGAACTCGTCATGGGCGAGCGGCGCCTGCGCGCGACGCAGCAGGCGGAGCTCGAGGCGATCCCCGCGATCGTCCGGCAGACCGCCGACGAGTCCATGCTGCGCGACGCGCTGCTCGAGAACATCCACCGCGTTCAGCTGAACCCCCTCGAAGAGGCGGCCGCGTACCAGCAGCTGCTCGACGAGTTCGCGGTGACGCACGAGGAGCTCGCCAGCCGCATCGGCCGCAGCCGCCCGGTCATCACCAACACGATCCGGCTCCTCAAACTCCCCCTGCCCGTGCAGCGCCGCGTCGCCGCGGGCGTGCTGTCGGCCGGCCACGCGCGGGCGCTGCTGTCGCTCGAGGACCCGGAGAGCCAGGAAGAGCTGGCGGCCCGGATCGTCGCGGAAGGCATGTCGGTGCGCGCCACCGAAGAAGCCGTCACGCTGAAGAAGAGCGAGAAGCCGGCGAAGCCGAAGCCCGCTCCCCGCAAGCCGATCCAGGCGCCGGGTCTGCAGGAGCTCGCCAACCGCCTGTCCGATCGCTTCGACACCCGCGTGAAGGTCGACCTCGGCCGCCGCAAGGGGCGCATCGTCCTCGAGTTCGGCTCGGTCGACGACCTCGAGCGCATCGTCTCGATCATCGACGCGAACTCGGACGGAAAACCGGCGAATCCGACATCGGAAACCGACTAGGGATCACCCAGGGCCGTTTCGTCACGGTGATGATTGCTCACCGCCGCCGCCAACGGCACTCTGGGTGGTCACCGCGGCCGCCCCGAAAACCGGCGGCCGCGCGGCGCCGGATCTGGGATGGTGACGGAATTCGATCCGCCACCCGGGAGCGTTCCGTGATCCCACCGCGCCTGGCTCTGCTGCTTCGCCAGTTCGACTTCGCGTGCGGTCGCCTCACCGACCGCCTCCGCGGCCCGACGGTCGACAGCGGCGACGGCACGCCCGTCGCCGTCCGCCCCATGACCGACGACGAGTTCCACTGGGAACCGGCATCGGGATCTTGGTCGGTGCGGCGCCGCGCGGACGGTCCAGGACCGCGGGCGACGGTGCTCGCCGGCCGCGGCGACTGGGGACGCGACGCCACGTCGTACCCCCACCCCTGGCCGCCGCCCGTCACGACGATCGCCTGGCGCCTGTCGCACCTGAGCGAAATGCTCGCCCTGCGAGCCGACCACGCCACCGGCACCCACACGGCGACTCGCGACGACTACGTTGTGCTCGGCGACGCCGCGAGCGCGATCACCGACTTCGAGACGAACGCAGCCACGTGGCGGAAAGCTCTGCTGAACGTCGACGACACGGCCCTCGACACCGTCGGGCTGTGCACCTATCCCCACGGCAGCGATCCGGACGAGCAGTTCCTCGAGATCGTGTGGTGGGTCAACCAGGAAGTGCTGCACCACGGAGCCGAGATCGCGCTCCTGCGCGACCTCTACCGTGCGCGGTGATCAGCTGGCGCGCGCGACGGCCCGCGACACGAGATCCGCGAACACCGACCCGAGCGACTTCCCCGCCGCCTCGACCGCCATCGGCACGGTGGACGTCTCGGTCAGGCCCGGCGACAGGTTCACCTCGAGGAAGTGGACGGTGCCGTCGGCCGTGATCACGGCGTCCGTGCGCGAGATGTCGCGCAGGCCGAGCCAGCGGTGCGCGCCGACGGCCAGCTCACCGACCGCCTTCGCGGCTTCTTCGGTGATCCGCGCGGGCGTGAAGAAGTCCGTGAGGCCGGCGGTGTAGCGCGCGGTGTAGTCGTACACGCCGCTCTCCGGCACGATCTCGACCGCGGGCAGTGCCTCGGCGCCGTGTTCGCCTTCGACGACCGTGACCGCCACCTCGACGCCGTCGACGAACCGCTCCGCGAGCACGGTGTCGCCATAGGCGAAGCAACCGACCATCGCGGCGGGCAGTTCCGAGGCCTCGCGAACGACCTGCGTGCCGAGCGCCGAGCCGCCCTGGTCTGGCTTGAGGATCAGCGGCAGGCCGAGCCGTTCGACCATCGCGTCGAGCACCGACTGCGCGCCCAGCTCGCGGAAAGTGCTGTGCGGCAACACGATCCAGTCCGGCGTCGAGAACCCGGCTTGCTGAACGAACGCCTTTGCCGTCGGCTTGTCCCACGCGCGGCGGCAGCCCTGGGAGCTCGTGCCGACGAACGGCACGTCCAGCATCTCCAGCACCGTCTGCACCGAGCCGTTCTCACCTTCGCCACCGTGCAGCGCGACGACAACCGCGTCGGGCCGCTGCGTGCGCAGGCGCTCGATCAGGCCCGCGTCGGTGTCCCACTCCTCCACCGTCAGCCCCTCGGCGCGCAGCGCGGCCGAAAGCCGGCGGCCCGAACGGAGGGAGACGTCGCGTTCGTGGGAAAGCCCGCCTGCGAGCACGGCAACGGTACGGTCGACCACCGAGGGAACTCCTTAGTTCTGCTGTTGGACCGGTCAGACCGTGTCCGGCGACGGGGTTTCCGGCCCCGAGATGGTGCGCGCCTTCACGCTACCGAAGGTGCGGCTGAGGTCCATTTCGGACTCCAGCACCGCGGCCAGCCGGCGCACGCCCTCGCGGATGCGCTCGGGCGTCGGGTAGCAGTACGAGAGGCGCATCTGGCGCGATCCGTAGCCGTCGGCGTAGAAGCCGGTGCCCGACGCGTACGCCACGCGAGCGGTGACGGCCCGCGGCAACATCGCTTTGGTGTCAACACCTTCCGGCACGGTGACCCACACGTAGAAGCCGCCCTCAGGTGTCGTCCACGAGCAGCCCGGCGGCAGGTGCTGGTTGAGCGCCGAGAGCATCGCGTCGCGGCGCTCCCGGTAGTTCTCGCGGAACTTCTTGATCTGGCCCTTCCAATCGTGCGTCGCGAGGTAGCGCGAGACGATCATCTGGTTGAACGTCGGCGGGCACAGCGTCGCGGATTCCGCCGCCAGCACGAGCTTTTCGCGCACGGCGTGCGGCGCGAGCACCCAGCCGACGCGCAGGCCGGAGGCGAACGTCTTCGAGAACGAGCCGAGGTACACCACGTTGTCGGGGTCCATCGAGCGCAGCGCCGGGTACGTCTGGCCGTCGAAGCCGAGCAGCCCGTATGGGTTGTCCTCGACGATCAGCACGTCGTGCTCGCGGCAGATCTCCACGATCTCCGCACGCCGCTCCACGGCGAGTGTCACGCCGGCGGGGTTGTGGAAATTCGGGATGGTGTAAAGAAGTTTGACGCGCCGGCCCGATTTCTCGGCCTGGCGCAACGCCTCGCGTAACCCCTCGGGCACGAGCCCCTGGTCGTCCATCGCCACGTGCACGACCTGCGCCTGGTACGCCGCGAACGAGCCGAGCGCACCGACGTACGACGGTCCTTCGGCGATCACGATGTCACCCGGATCGCAGAAGAGCCGCGTGACCATGTCCAGACCCATCTGGGAGCCGACGGTCACGACGACGTCATCGGGGTGCGCCTTGATCCCCTCGAGCGCCATGATGTCGCAGATCTGGTCGCGCAGCACCGGAATCCCGTGCGCGGAACCGTACTGCAGCGCCACCAGCCCGTCTTCGGCGATGATCTCCGCCACCTGCGTCGACAGCGTGTCGAGCGGCAGCGCGGCGAGGTTCGGCATGCCGCCCGCGAGCGAGACGACCTCGGGCCGGCTGGCCACCGCGAACAGCGCCCGGATCTCCGAAGCGGTCATCCCGGCGGTGCGCGCGGCGTACCGGTCGAGGTGCGGGTCGAGATTGTGGCGGCCGGCTTGCGGCTTGACGGGGCGGTTTTCGGTCATCGACACACCTGAGGGCTCGGTGGTACCTGTGGGTAGATCCAACGAGTGTAACCGTGGCCTCTTAGCGCTCCCCGCTCTTCCGGCGCTCATCACATCGGCCTATTCTTCGGATGGCTCTTCCGGTCCTTCCTGCGCTCTTGCAGGTGCCTGGGCCGGTGGTGAGTGTTGGGTGCGGGGTTTCGAGGGAGGTTTCAGGTGTCACGTCGCGTGGTGGGCGTCACACTCGACAACCTCGAAGACCTGCCCAAGGGGTGCCGTCGCTGCGTGTACTGGGAGCTTGCGCCGCACCTCAAGGCCCAGGCCGAGGAGTTCGGGTCCACCGAGGTCGAGAAGGAAGCCTGGGTGTCCAGCGTCCTGCTCGAGTGGGGTTCCTGCGGCCGCATCGTCTACAGCGACACGCTGCCGGTCGGCTTCGTCCTGTACGCGCCGCCGAACGCCGTGCCGCGCGCCCTGGCTTTCCCGACGTCGCCGCCCAGCGCCGACGCCGTGCTGCTGACCGCGTTCCAGGTGCTGCCGGAGTTCCGCGGCGGCGGCTTGGGCCGGATGCTTGTGCAAGCCGTAGCCAAAGACCTGACCAAGCGCGGCGTCCGCGCCATCGAAGCCTTCGGCGACGCGCAGCCCGACGAAGCCGACCCGCTGGGGCAGCACACGTGCGTGCTGCCGGCCGCGTTCCTGCAGAGCGTCGGCTTCAAGACGGTTCGGCCCCACTCGAAGTGGCCGCGGCTGCGGCTGGAGCTGCGCTCGGCGATCACCTGGAAGGAAGACGTCGAGGCTGCGCTCGAACGCCTGCTCGGCCAGGTGACGATCACGACGGCGGAGCCGAGCCTCGGGCGGGCTTGATCAGCTCTCCAGCAGCTTCTTCAGCTGGGTGAGGCGGTCTTTCCAGTACACCTTCAGCTCGGCCGCGGTCTTCTCGTCGGCGATCCGCTCGTGCGCCAGCGCGACCTGCGCGCGTGTCCCTTTGTCGACGAAACCGACGTTCACCCGCATCGCGCCGTCGCCCCAATCGAAGCGCGCCGAACGGTTTTGCTGCGTCGTTCGCGGCGTCAGCTGGTCGTCCCCCAGCCACTTCTGCCTGATCTCCGCGTCGACGACGGCGCGGTAGAGCTCCCCGACCGGCACTCCACCGTCCGGCTCGCACTCACCGTGAACAGCCCGTCGCGACCGCCGTTGCGCGGCCGCATGCCGCGGGACCGCTCGTACTCGACCGTCACCGTCTGTGCCCACCAGCTCCCGACGCCCTGTTCGTCGACCATCCAGCCGGCGATCTCCCCGTGGCTGCGCCCGCGCGCTCCCCACGCGTCGAGCAGCTCACCCCACTCGTCCCAGCCACGCCCGGTCGCCGCGCGCACTGCGTCTTCCGAGGTCAACTTCGTGCCACTCATCGCTGTCCTCCTGTCCTCGCACCCCGAACGTCGCCACCGCCCCGACCCGTTCGACACACCGCCCGAAAGATCTTCGTGACGCCCTCCTACCACGGTTTTACCCAGCCCGAAATACCCGATTTCGCCACCTGTGCACAACTGTGGAAGAAACCCCGAGTTATCCACAGATCCCTGATAGGCGCCGTGGAAAACCTGTGGATGGGTAGACTGGAGTTGGGGACGCCCCCCGTGGAGGGTGGGGGCTGCCCCCAGGTGTGGTGTGCCGCGGGCGGCAGGGGCGCAACGGGTTGTGGCAGCCGCCGGTGGGGGCATAAGCGGTGGCGAGGCTCCGTTTTCTGTCTATCGGTGGACTAGTCCACTGGGGTGGATGATCGGCGCTCGAGTTGCGGGGGTTCGGGCGGAGTTGTGCACAGGCCGCGGTCTAGTGAACGGCGTTTCGCTCCCGGCCGCGGCCTTGCCCGCAGGGCGACTAATCGTGACGGAGAGTGGCTGTGGCTCTGAGTCGGGGAGCTCGGGGTTCTCGCCGTCGCGGCGATGTGCCGACTCCGATGGGGACGGTGATCGGGTCGCGGTGGCTTGAAGAGCCTGCGGTGTCTGAGATCCCGCGGGATTCGATCGAGAGCTGGGTGCCTGGCTTGGATGGACCAGCCGGCGTTGGCGAGTCGCGACGCGAGCGTGCGGCGGCGAACCGCGGATCCTGGCTTGCTCGGACCGAGTTTCCGAGGGCGAGGTCTGGACCAGGGTGTAGCGGACGAACGTTTTCTCAACACGGTGGTGCTCGTGCCGAGTTCCGTGGGGTCGCCCGCATTCACCGGGCAGCGGATCCGGGCGAGTTGGCGCGATACGGCGCCTGGACGCGTGACCCGCCACAAATCGGGCGGTGAGCGAGGTCGGCCGCGCCAGCTCGATTCGCAGTGACGCAATCCGCGTCCGCTGTGGCAGCCGGATCGAGCCGGAGTAGCGATGGCCCACCCACTCAGCCAGCTCGGCTCAAGCGGCCGACACCAGTCCAGCTTGCGGTGAGTGACGCAGGCGGATTCGCGGCCATCTCCGACCCGCCCGCCGCGGCTGGCGGGTTCGCTTCGACGCGCGGGGCCAATGCCAGTCGGACTTGTGGTGGCAATGCCAGTCCGGCTCGCGTGATCAAGCACGCTCCGCGTACAAAAGTCCGGCAAGGCTTGCGGAGGCCATCAACAGCCCAACCGACGGTGGCCGGCGCCGGTCGGGCCTTGGCCGGAAGACCGGCGCGAATCGGCGCGGTCGACGGCAGCCGGGATTTGGGCCGTCGGTGCTGATGTGGCTTGCGGCAGGCCAGTCCAGTTCTCGGGAGCGGCGGCCAACTGCAGAGCCGGTCGCGTCGACCCTTCGAGTCGGCGGTGCGGCGAGCGGGATCGAGCCAGTTCGGTCAGCACCACCGGCCTGGACGACAGCCGGACTCCCTGTGCGGCTTGCGGCGGGGCACTCCGGGTTTACCAGGCGGCGCCAGAGCCGGCCGCATCGAGCGGTCCAGTGCGACGATGCCGCAACCCGGGAACCAGGCGCTCAGGCCACAGCACCAGCTCGCAGCAGGTGAGTCAGCGGCGGACAGACCACACCGACGCGGCGAACGGCCGAGTCACGCGCTGATGTTGGAACAACCCCGCTCCGGTGGCGCAACCCGGCCAAACCGATACCGCCCGGTAGAAGCCCGCCTGGAGCCCGTAGCGACCCATACCCGACCCCGGCGGGCCGAACCGCTGAGCCCTACTCGGCCTTCGCCAGTTCGTGGGCCAGGACGTCGGCGAAGGTGAAGGTGCCCGTGGGCTGGTCGCCTTCGCCGAGGAGGTACAGGCGTTTCACGGCGATGAGGATGCCTTCGGCGACGATGTCGCGGAAGGCGGGGTCGCCGAGTTTGCGGCTGTCGTCCGGGTT
This sequence comes from Amycolatopsis sp. NPDC051903, assembly GCF_044452505.1. Classification (NCBI taxonomy): domain Bacteria; kingdom Bacillati; phylum Actinomycetota; class Actinomycetes; order Pseudonocardiales; family Pseudonocardiaceae; genus Amycolatopsis; species Amycolatopsis sp. NPDC051903. The sequence goes on from NZ_JBITBT010000016.1 coordinate 193,313, forward strand.
GGTGAGGTAGCCGATCTCCACGCGGACCGCGGGGCAGCGCGTGCGGGTGAAGATCTCCCACGTCTTGTAGTGGGTGCGGCAGTCCAGCAGTCCTGTGCGGGCGACGACCTCGCGCTGGATGTAGCCGGCCAGGAGCTCGCCGACGGTGGAGGTGGTGCCGTTGCCCGTGCCGAAGTGGAAGCTGGCGACGCCCTGGGCGCGCGGGGAGCCGTTGCCGTCGCTGTGCAGGCTCAGGAACAGGTCGGCGCCGGCGTCGTTGGCGAAGCGGGCGCGTTCGAAGTCCGTGGGGCTGTGGTTGGGGCCCCGCGAGATCAACGCTTCCATGCCGGTCGCCTGCATGCGGCCCTCGAGCCGCCGGGCGAGGTCCCAGGCGATGTCGGCCTCGCGCAGGCCGCCAGCGACCACGCCGAGGTCTTCGCCGCCATGGCCGGGGTCGATGACGATGCGCTTGCCACGCAGGCGCGGGCCCGCCTGGCGCACCTGCTCCTGCTCGCGCAGGAACACCGGGCGCCCGCCGCGGGCGCGCGGCGACGAAAGGCGGTGCAGCTCGCGGATCGTGGCCGGGCCGCAGATGCCGTCGGGCGACAGGCGCATGTCGCGCTGGAACGTCTTCAGCGCGCGCTCCGTCTGGGGACCGAAGTAGCCATCGGGGCGGCCGGCGTCGAAGCCGAGCTCCGTGAGGCGCTCCTGCAGCGCGAACACGTCGTCGCCCTGCACGGGCGACGACAGCATGTACTGCAGCGGACGGCTCCCCAAGTGGAAGCTCGCGCCCTTCAGCGCCTGGAACGTCGCCGGGCCGACGACACCATCGGTGATGAGCCCGCGGCGCTGCTGGAAGGCGCGCACCGCGTGCTCGACGGCGGCGTCGAAGGTGCCGTACGTCTCGGTCCCCGCCACCGGCGGGAGCAGGTCCATCCCGGCAAGGATCGACCTGATCTCGGCGACGTCCGGACCGGCGTCACCGCGGCGGAGTACCCGCATGCACTCCTCGCTCTTCCTAAGGCACCGAAACCAGCTCGGCGCGAAATGCGAAACAAGAAACCTGTGTGGGTGGCTAGCTCAGGCACCCATTGTGCCCTGTGAACTCTCGGTGAGCGCGCAGGCCCGGTTGGTATGACCCGGGCGGGCACAAGCCCCCACAGGTCGGACACGCCCGTGCACCTGCGTGATCGTGGCCACGGACACTTCGCCCGAACGTGCGAGAACCCGGGTCCGCGGGGCGATTCCCGCAGGCCCGGGTTCTCAGCAGCTGGACAGCGCGAGCTCGGTCAGAGCACGTCCGACAGGTCGGACAGCAGCGCGGCCTTCGGCTTGGCACCGACGATCTGCTTCACCGGCTTGCCGCCCTGGAACA
>NZ_JBITBT010000017.1:0-1188 GCF_044452505.1 Amycolatopsis sp. NPDC051903
AACGCCCGGTCCCATTCCGAACCCGGAAGCTAAGCCTGGTAGCGCCGATGGTACTGCAACCGAAGGGTTGTGGGAGAGTAGGACGCCGCCGAACTTTACTCAGGAGTGAGCCCCGGTAGAGAACCTCGAGTTCTCCCGGGGCTCACTGCTGTGCGGGCCGCGATCGTGCGCGGACGCGCGCGTGGGGTGCTCCGAACGGCCCCGTAGGATGGTCAGTCGGCCCCCTACCGGGCCGCCCACGAGATTTCAAGAGTGTTCAGCGATGGCAGGAGGCCAGGTGTCCGAGTTCGGTCGACGTGACTCAGAGGATGATGGGTCCGGCCGGTCGGCTCGCCGCGACCACGGCTCCCGCGGCAACCGGTCGGACGCGCCCCGGGGAGACCGGCGCGGCGCGCGGCAGGACCGCGGCGGACGCGACGGCGGCTACCAGGGACGTCCCCGCCGCGACGACCGCGGCGTGCGGGGCGGCGGATTCCAGAACCGCCCGTCGCGGGACAACGACGGTGGCGAGCGCGGCGGGTTCGCCGGCAAGCGCGACGACCGCCCCCGCACCGGCTTCGACAACCGCTCCGGCGGCCGGCCCCAGGGCAAGTCCGCCTCCGGCCGCCGCTGGGAAGACCGCGACTCTTCCGGCTCTCGCGGCGGCTACCGCAACGACCGCGACGGCGGCTATCGCAACGACCGCAGCTCCGGTGGCGGCTACCGCGACAACCGCTCGGGCGGCCCGCGGGACAACCGCGATCGGGACGACCGCGGCTCCGGCGGCTTCCGCAACGACCGCGGCGGCTCCGGCTTCCGCGGCGACCGGGACGGCCGCAGCTCGCGCGACAACCGCGGCGGCGGCTTCCGCAACGACCGCGACGGTGGCAACACCGGCTTCCGCAAGGACCGCCCTTCCGGCAGCGGCTACCGCGACGACAAGCGCGGCTCCGGCACCTTCCGCGACGACAAGGGCGGCCGCGGAGGTTTCCGGGACGACCGCAGCTCCGGCGGCTACCGCGACAACCGCGGTGGTAGCAGCGGCTACCGCAACGACCGGGACGACCGCAGTGGCAACCGCGACAACCGGGGCTTCCGCAATGACCGCGCAGACGGAGGCGGCTTCCGGAACGACCGCGACAAGGGCGGCTACCAGGACCGTGACCGTGGCGGTTTCCGCAACGACCGCGACAAGGGCGGCTATCGCGA